>DASYRS010000379.1:0-6416 GCA_036004205.1 Dongiaceae bacterium | reverse complement strand
CGGCGACCGCCACGGCATCTCGCTCTTCCTCGTTCCAATGGGCGCACCGGGCCTCACCGTCAGCGCCTACCGCACGCATGACGATGGCTGGGCGGCGGACCTGCGTTTCGACCAGGTGCACGTGGGGGCGGATGCTTTGATCGGCCCCGCCGATGCCGGACTCGGCACGCTCGAGGCCGCGCTGGATACCGGCGCCGCCGTGATCTGCGCCGAGGCGGTCGGAGCGATGTGGCGCCTGCACGACATGACGCTCGACTACATCAAGGTGCGCAAGCAATTCGGCGCGGCGATCGGGTCCTTCCAGGCGATCCAGCATCGCATGGTGAATATGTACATGAAGTGCCAGTTGGCGCAGTCGATGGCGCTGGCCGCCATGGCCGCGCTCGAGTCCGACGATCCGCTGACGCGAAGCCGCGCGGTCTCCGCCGCCAAGGTGCAGGTCGGACGTGCCGCGCGTCATGTCGGCGAAGAGGCGATTCAATTGCACGGCGGCATTGCCATGACCGACGAATATGCCGCGGGACACTATTTCAAACGATTGACGATGATCCGCCTGATGTTCGGCGATGAGGAATATCACCTGCGGCGCTATCGATCGCTCGAACGCAACTAGACGCCCCAGCGCAGGGCTGTTGTATGAATGGGCGCATCCCACAAGGCCGTCAGCTCGCCGTCCAGCGCCGTGACCGTGAGCGAGCAGCCGGCCATTTCCAATGATGTGACATAGGACCCGACCAGCGAGCGCGCGGCCTTGATCCCCTTGCCATCCAGGATGCGCTTGGCGGCGTTGTACATCAGATAGAGCTCCATCGCCGGCGTGCCGCCGAAGCCATTGACCAGCAGCAAGGCGTCGCTGCTGGATTTGAGGTTCAGATCGCCGAGGATGGCACCCATCATTTCGTCGGCGATGGCGTTGGCCGTGGCCAGCTTGACCCGCCGCCGGCCCGGTTCCCCGTGGATGCCGACGCCCATCTCCATCTCGTCCTCGGCCAACTGGAAGGTCGGCTTGCCGGCGGCCGGGACTGTGCAGCTGGTCAAAGCGACGCCCATGGAGCGGGTCTGCGCGTTCACGCGCTGGCCGAGATGTTGCAACACGTCGAGCGCCGCCCCCTTCTCCGCCGCCGCGCCGACCATGCGCTCCACAACCAGCGTGCCGGCGACACCGCGCCGGCCGGTGGAATAGGTCGAGGTTTCGACCGCCACATCGTCGTCGGTGATGATGGTGGAAACCTTGCCGTTCGACATCTCCGCCGCCATGGCGAAGTTCATCACGTCGCCTTCGTAGTTTTTCACGATGAACAGCACGCCGCCGCCGGTCTCCACCGCTTCGGCCGCGGCCAGCATCTGGTCGGGGGTCGGCGAAGTGAAGACCTGTCCGGGACAGGCAGCGTCCAGCATGCCGAGTCCGACAAAGCCGGCATGCAAGGGCTCGTGGCCGGAGCCGCCGCCGGAGATGAGGCCGACCTTGCCGCGTTTCAGGTCGCGGCGCCGGATGAACTTGCCTTCCGCACCCAAGGTCACAATGTCGGAGTGCGCCGCAGCGAAACCGCCCAGGCTCTCCTCCAGCAGCGTCTCGACCTTGTTGATGAGTTTCTTCATGATGTTCCTCCCCTATTCCTTCGATCCGTCATCCTCGCCGCCGCCGGTCCGGCCAGAGATCAGCGCGGCCATGCGCGCGGCCATGTCGCTCAACATCTTGTCCAGTTCCGCGTTCTTGGTGGAATCGCCCAGGTCCGGCACGTATAGCGTCACGTGGCGCAGATGCGGGCTCGGCCGGTGCGGCTGCTGCAGGCGGCCGGGATGCGCGCGTTCATAGGCTTCGAGAAAGGCACGCCGCTCCGCATCGGGGAAACGGCAGGCGTCGAAGATCAGCTCGACATGGCGCGGCGGAATCGGCACCGGATAGGCCGGATTGGTGATCTGCGAGACGAAGCTGCGATTGGCGCCGAGCGCATCCGCCAGGCGCTGGCGCATGCCGGACGGGCGCAGGTCGAGGACGCGCAGCAGGATGCGCTTGTATTCGGCCACCCAGTTGACTTCGTTACGATCGCCGTCGTCGGCCATGATCCATCACCCAACGAGCGCGCCCGCGATCGCTGCCTTGACCAGTCCGACCGATGATGCTGATACCGACAAGGAGCGCAAGCCCGCATTAAGCAGGTGGGGAACGATCGCCGGGTCGGATGCGGCATCGCCACACAGGCTGACCTCGCGCTCCGTCCGCTTGCCGTGCTCCACCGTGCGCGCGATCAGGCTGAGGATGGCGGGGTCGGCGGCGTCTGCATAGTCGGCAAGCGAAGCGATGTCGCGTGCCGCCGCCATCACATATTGCGTCAGATCGTTGGACCCGATGGAATAGAAATCGGCATCGAAGCGGTCGATGGCAATCGCCGCTGCCGGCACCTCCACCATGATGCCGAGCGGCGGTACCGCATAGGGAACCTTGCGCGCCGCGAGATCGGAGACCACCGCCCCCAGATGCGCCCGGCCTTGCGCCAGGTCGCGCGGCGTCGCCACCATGGGCAGCATGATCTTCAGATTTCCCCGCACCGCCGCCCGGCACAAGGCGCGCAACTGGACGCGGAACACCTCGGGCTTCAGCAGCGACAGGCGGATGCCGCGGGTGCCAAGAAACGGATTGCCTTCGTCGTCGATGGTGAGGCCGCGGACTGGCTTGTCGCCGCCGGCATTGAGGGTGCGGATGGTGACCGGCCGCCCCGCCGCCCAATCCAGGATGCGGCAATAGGCCTGATACTGGGTCTCTTCGTCCGGCAGCGCGGCGCCGTGGAACAGGAACTCCGAGCGCACCAGCCCGATCCCATCGCACATGGTGGGATCCAGCAGCGACAGTTCGTCCGGCCCCGCGGTGTTGATCATGATCGTCACGGCCGCACCGTCGGGCAGCGTCGCGCGAGCGTGCTGGAATTTTTCGGCGATGGCGCGCCGCCGGTTGATCTCCGCCTCGCGCGATTTCGCGGCGGCGCGGGTGGCCGCGTCGGGCGCCACCACCAGAGTGCCACGCTCGCCATCGATCATGGCTTCCTGGCCGCTCAGAACCCGCATCACGTCCGCGCCGAGGCCGACCACCATGGGAACGCCGCGCGCGCGCGCCAGCAGCGCGACGTGGCTGGTCGGGCTGCCGCCGGCGAGCGCGATCGCCGAGCCCGCCTGCCAATCGATGCCGAGGAACCGCGATGGCGGCAGGTCGCGTGCCACCAGCACGGTGCCGGCCGGCACGCTTTGCTGCTGCCCGCCGGAGAGGATGCCGGAGACGCGGTCGCGCAGATCCTCGAGGTCAGCGGCACGCGCCCGGAAATATTCATCGCCCGCATTCGCATATTCCTCGACCTGGGCATCGAGTGCGGCCCGCCAGGCGGCATCGGCCCGCTGGCCACCGGCGATCGCCGCATAGGCGCCTTCCGCCAACGCCTCATCGCCCAGCATGGCGATCTGGAACTCCAGGATATCCTGCGCGTCCGCCGCCGCGGCGCCGGACACTTCTTCAAGCTGATGGATCGCAGCCTCGACCGCCCGGCGCAGGCTGGCCGCCTCTTCGTCAGGATCGCCGGCGGACCGCATCTCCGGATTGGCCTCGGTGTCGCCCAGCACGAACAGGCGGCTCAACGCCAAGCCCGGCGAAGCGGGCCGTCCGGTCAGGCGCAGTTCAACCACCGCCGTGGCTTTCATCGAAATCGCGGCGGACCAGATCGACCAACGCCGCGACCGCCGCGGTCGCGTCGCCGCCATGGGCGCGGAAGTGCAGCGTGGTGCCTTTCGCCGCCTTAAACGCCATCACCTTCACGATGCTCTTGGCATCGATCCAGGGGCCGTCCTCGGCGAGGCCAATCTCGATCTTGCTGGAGAAAGACTTGGCGAGCTTGGTGAGCTTGACCGACGGGCGCGCATGCAGGCCGACCTCATGCTCGATGAGAATCGCACCCTTCGCCGCAGTATCCGTGGCGGTCCCGTTGTTCATCGCGCCGAATATTCCTCTGCCGTCTGCCGCACCATATCCACGCTCGACCCGCCTGCCGCCTCGGTCGCGGCGACCACCGCGCCTTCGACCACCGGCGCGTTGCAGATCAAGACCTTGCCGCGCCGGTCGTCGGGCAGCATCTCGATCGCCATCTCGCTGTTGGTCTCCGCCCCACCCAAATCCACCAGCACCACAACGCCGGCGCTCGACCAGGCACGATCGATGGCCGACATGATCTGGCCGACGTCGGTGCCAAGCCCACCGGACGGATTGCCTCCCGTCCAGGCCAGCGGCACCTCCTCGCCCACCATCTGGCGCACCATGTCGGCGGCGCCCTCGGCGACCTTGGGCGAATGCGAGACGATGACGACTCCCACGCTGTCCATCACGCTTTCTCCAAGACTTTGCCGATGGCTTCGATCATGAGCGCCGAAGACCGTGCGCCGGGGTCCATGTGCCCCATCGAACGCTCGCCGAGGAACGAGGCACGGCCGCGCACCGCCTTCACGGGGATCGTCGCGTCGGCGGCCGCATGAGCGGCCAGCGTGATCGCGCCGATCTCCGACCCGCCGGCTTCCAGCGCCTCCGCGACCGGGATCAGCACGTCGAGCATGGTCTTCTGGCCGCGCTCCGACTTGCCGCGCGCCTGCACTGCGATGATCGCGCCGCGAAAGGCACGAACCAGATCGCCGCGCCCGGGTCCCGCCGGCAGATCCTTGCCCAGCGCCATGAACAGAGTGCCGTAGAGCGGGCCTGATGCGCCGCCGACCTTCATCACCAGCATGGTGCCGACGCCCTTCAGGAAATCGGGCCACGGTTTGGCGCTGAGATTGGCGACGTCGGCAAGCACGGCATCGAAACCGCGCTTCATGTTGATCCCATGGTCGCCGTCGCCGATCGCCTGGTCGAGCGTGGTCAGCTCTTCGGCGTGGCGGTCGATCGTCGCCGCCACCGCCTTCACCAGTTCAGCGCGCAGGTCCGCATCCAATGCCATTCCACTATGCTCCTAGCCTCTAATACGCTCGCCGTCCGCGCCGAAATAAAGCGGCCGATGCAGCGCGATGTCGACCGCATCGCCGACCGACAGCTCGACCGCCGGATCGACCAAAGTCACCAGCTTATGCCCGCCGATCGCGAGATGCAGGTGATTCTGGTCGCCAAGATGCTCGATCCACTCGACCTTAGCATGAGCGCCGCCGTTGGCGCGCGCAATGCCGACATGTTCCGTGCGGGCGCCGATGGTCCTGGGTCCCGCCGGCGCCGGATGGGCGGGAAAGGCTCCCGGCGGCAACAGGTTGATCGACGGCATGCCGAGGCGCGTCGCCACATAGATGTTGCGCGGTGATTCGTAGATCTCGCGCGGCGATCCGATCTGCACCAGGTGTCCGTGATCCAGCACGCCGATCCTGTTGGCCATGGTCATGGCCTCGGTCTGGTCGTGCGTGACGTAGAGAACGGTGGCGCCGAGGTCGTGCTGGATATGCTTCAATTCCAGCCGCATCTCGGAGCGCAGCTTGGCATCGAGCGAGGACAACGGCTCGTCCATCAGATAGATGGAGGGATTGCGCACCAGCGCCCGGCCGATGGCGACACGCTGCATCTCGCCGCCGGACAGGCGGGTCGCGCGGTTCTGCAGCTTCTGCTCGATGCGCAACAGCTTGGCGACCCGTTCCACCGCGTGGCGTACCGTCTCCTCGTCCGACCGCCGTGATGGCGAGCGCAACGGAAAGGCCAGGTTGTCGTACACGCTGAGATGGGGATAGAGCGAGTACTGCTGGAACACGAAGGCGACGTTGCGCTCCATCGGCGACAAAGGCGTCGCGTCCGCCCCGCCGATCGAAATGCGCCCGCGATCGGGCTTTTCGAGCCCGGCGATCAGGCGCAGCGTGGTGGTCTTGCCGGCGCCGGTCGGACCCAGCAGCACCACGAATTCGCCATCGTGGATGGTGAGGTCGATGCCGGTGACCGCCGTCATGTCACCGAAGCGCTTCTCGACCTGCTCGAGGCGGACTTCAGCCATGGGCCGCCCCCTCGAACAAGGCGGAGCGAACCGCGCGTCCGCTGTCCTTGTCGAACAACGACAGCCGGCTGGACGCGAGGCGCAGGCCCACATTCTCGCCCGGCCGTACTTCCCCGGTGGATTTGGTCCGCGCCTTCACCTGGCCGAACGGCGTGTTGACGGTGACGATCTGTGTCGTGCCGAGATATTCGCTGCCATAGACCGAGCCGCGCAGGGCCGAGGCGTCGTCAAAAGTGATATGCTCCGGCCGCACACCCAGCGCCAGGTCGCGCGGCGCCACGTCCTCGTGCAGGACCGGTATCTGCACCACCGTATCGCCAAGGCGCGCTTCGCCGCTGCCGCGCGCGATTCCGGAATGGAAATGCAGGAAGTTCATCGGCGGCGAACCGATGAAATCCGCCACGAACATGCTGGCGGGCC
>DASYRS010000378.1:0-1630 GCA_036004205.1 Dongiaceae bacterium | reverse complement strand
CCTCCGCCATCGAGGCCGACACCGGCCCCGCAGCTGGCGGAGCCGACGGAGCATGTTGCCGGGCCGGGTGTTGGCGAGGCACCTTTGGTATCACCCGACGTCGCCGAGGCATCGGCATCCGTCATGGCGCAATTGATCGCGCGGAGGGCGCAGACTGTGGTCGAAGTCCAATCACCGGGCCAGGGATTGCTGGTCGAGACGCTGGTCCGTCAGGCGGTGGAACCGATGCTGCGCGACTGGCTGGACGCCAACCTGCAGACCATCGTCGAGCGTCTGGTCCGCCGCGAAGTCGAACGGATCGCCCGGCGCGCCGAATTGAGCTGAGCATTCGGCCCGCGCCAGGTGCGGCCCAGCCCAGGTTGCCAGCCCTGGTTGACGGGGCGAGGTCGGCCGCTATAACAGCCCGAATTTTACGTCTTTCCTGAGGAAGGCCAGCAATGCTGGAAAAGACTTTCCGGCCCGACGAGGTCGAAAAGAAACACTACGACGTGTGGGAAAAGTCCGGCGCCTTCGCGGCGCATGAGGACTCCAACCGCGCACCCTTCACCATCATGATGCCGCCGCCCAACGTCACGGGCAGCCTCCATATGGGCCATGCGCTGACCTTCACGCTGCAGGATGTCCTCATCCGCTATGAGCGCATGCGCGGCCGCGATGCCTTGTGGCAGCCGGGCAGCGACCATGCCGGTATCGCGACGCAGATGGTGGTCGAGCGCGAGCTGGCGAAGCAGAAGATGAAGCGCACCGATCTCGGCCGCGAGAAGTTCCTGGAGAAGGTCTGGGAGTGGAAAGCGGAATCCGGCGGCGCGATCACCAACCAGCTGCGACGCCTCGGCGCATCGCCCGATTGGCGGCGCGAGCGCTTCACCATGGACGAGGGCCTGAGCCGGGCGGTGCGCAAGGTGTTCGTCGACCTCTATCGCCAAAACCTCATCTACCGCGACAAGCGCCTGGTCAATTGGGATCCGAAGCTGCATACCGCGATCTCCGACCTCGAAGTGGTGCAGAAGGAGAAGCAGGGCCATCTCTGGCATCTGCGCTATCCGGTGGAAGGCCAGCCGGATCGTTTCCTGGTGGTCGCGACCACACGGCCGGAGACCATGCTGGGCGACACCGCGGTCGCGGTGCATCCGAATGACGAGCGCTACAAGGATCTGGTCGGCAAGCATCTGACCCTGCCGCTGGTCGGCCGCCGTATTCCGGTGGTGGCGGACGAGTACGCCGATCCCGAGACCGGCAGCGGCGCGGTGAAGATCACGCCGGCGCACGATTTCAACGACTTCGAGGTCGGCCGCCGGCACACGCTGGAGATGATCAACATCTTCGACGCCGATGCGCGCATCAACGAGAACGCGCCGGAAGCGTATCGCGGCCTCGACCGCTACAAGGCGCGCGAGAAGGTGGTCGCCGATCTGACCGAACTCGGCCTGGTCGAGAAGATCGAGGATCACAAGCTGACCATGCCGTACGGCGATCGCTCCGACGTGGTGGTTGAGCCATGGCTGACCGATCAATGGTATTGCGACGCCGCAACCCTCGCGAAGCCCGCCATCAAGGCGGTGGAAGAGGGCCGCACGGTGTTCGTGCCCAAGCAGTGGGAGAACACCTATTACGACTGGATGCGCAACAT
>DASYRS010000377.1:0-5802 GCA_036004205.1 Dongiaceae bacterium | reverse complement strand
CAGCCAAGGCAAACGGCCTGTATCGTCAATGTGTCGCGGCTCTACCGGCATTGTGAGGTGTCATCAGGGCATGGCCCGCAAACTGGATCAGACCGATCAGCATATCCTGACGCTGCTGGCGGAGAATGCGCGCCAGAGCGTGAAGGAGCTGGCCCGCCGCATCGGCCTGTCGCGCTCGGCCGCGCAGGAGCGGCTGGCGCGGCTGGAGCGCGACGGCATCCTCGCCGGCTACACCATCCGGCGCAACGATCCGGCGGAGGGCAGGGTCGCCGCCTATTTCATCGTCAAGACCCGCCAGGCGATGTGCGATGACCTCGTGCCTCTCCTGCGCAATATCCCGGAAGTGGTGGTGTTCGATTCGATCGCCGGCGAGACCGACGCCCTGGTCGAAGTGGTCGCCGATAGCATGACCCGCCTGCAAGCGGTGCGCAGCGAGATCGCCGCGCTCGAGGACGTGGAAGAGATCGAGACCTCGGTCATCCTGAAGCGCCACTTCAACCGGCGGTGACATGAGCACGAAGCCCTATCGCCTGATCGCATCCAAGGCCGCGGGATCGATGATCGTGGAGGCGGCGCTGGCCCTCTCGAAGCTGCCCTACGACGTCGAGATGATCCCCTATGGCAAGCCGGGCAAGCAGCGCGACCGGCTGCTCGCGCTCAATCCGCTGGGCCAGGTGCCGACCCTGCTGCTGCCAGACGGGCGCGCGATGACGGAAAGTGCCGCGATGATCCTCCACATCGCCGACCAGGCGCCGCGCGCCGGCCTGGTGCCATCCGCGAAGGATCCGATGCGGCCGATGTTCCTGCGCTGGCTCGGCTTCATCGTGGCGGCGATCTATCCGACCTTCACCTATGGCGACGACCCTGCGCGCTGGGCCAGCGGCAAAGCGGCGGGCAAGCATCTGCGCGCGGCGACCGACGAACATCGCAAGGAGCTCTGGTGCTATTTCGCCGCGCAGAACCCATGCTCGCCCTGGGTGCTGGGCGGGCAATTCTCCGCGCTCGATCTCTATGTCGCGGTGATGAATATGTGGCGGCCGGGTCCCGCCTGGTTCAAGAAGGAATGCCCAAGCCTCGCCGCGGTCGCCAAGCGTGTGGCGGCGCTGGAGACGCTCGGCGGGGTGTGGAAAAACAACGTGGGATGACAGGACAAGTCATGGAAAAGCGCCGGCTCGGCAAATCGGATCTGCAGGTGGCGCCGCTGTGCCTGGGCGGCAATGTGTTCGGCTGGACGGCGGACGAGGACACGAGCTTCGCGCTGCTCGACGGCTTCGTCGAAGCGGGCTTCAATTTCATCGACACCGCCGATGTCTATTCCAAATGGGCGGCCGGCCATCATGGCGGCGAATCGGAGATGATCCTCGGCGACTGGCTGAAGCGGCGCGGCAAGCGCGACGACGTCATCATCGCGACCAAGGTCGGCTCCGAGATGGCGCCGGGCAAGAAGGGCCTCTCCAAGGCCTATATCGCGCGCGCAATCGAGGATTCGCTGCGCCGCCTCAACACCGACTATATCGATCTCTACCAGTCGCACCGCGACGATGACGAGACGCCGATCGAGGAAACGCTGGAAGCCTATGGCGCGCTCATCAAGGCGGGCAAGGTGCGGGCGATCGGCGCCTCCAACTTCTCGGTGCAGCGCTTCGCCGCATCGCTGGAGGCGAGCGCGAAACACGGCCTGCCGCGCTACCAGACCTTGCAGCCGGAATACAATCTGATGGTGCGTGATTTCGAAACGGAGCTGGCGCCGCTGTGCCAGCGCCACGACGTTGGCGTCATTCCTTATTTCGGTCTCGCATCCGGCTTCCTCACCGGCAAATACCGCAGCAAAGCCGACCTCAGGCAGAGCGAGCGCGGCGAGGATGTCGAAGCCTATCTGACCCCGCGCGGCTTCAAGGTGCTGGACGCGCTCGACGCGGTGTCGGAGCGCCATGACGCAAGGCCGGCGCAGGTGGCGGTCGCCTGGCTGATGACCAAGGTGACGGCGCCGATCGCCAGCGCCACCAGCCTGAAGCAGCTCGGCGATCTGGTGGCCTCGGCGCGGCTGCAGCTCGGCGAGGCGGACATCCGGCAACTGGAAGCCGCCAGCGCCTGAAGCCTTTGCCTCACCGGACCGGCCGCAGCCGATCCTCCAAACGCCGCAATAGCGCGCGCTATCGGATTTCCCGCGACTCGGGCGGCGGACGTAGCATGCGGCCGCTGCGATTCATGTGACGAAAACGAAGGGCGCGCACATGCCAATCGACTATTCCGCCGATCTTCAATTGCTCACCTGGGCCGTGGCGCTGTGCCTGGTGCAGATGGTGGTCGCTGTCGCCGGCGCGACCTTGGAGGTCGGCCTGCCGCGCCTCGCCGGCAATCGCGAGCCGCTGCCGGAGCTGACCGGTTGGGCCGGCCGGGCGCAACGCGCGCATCGCAACATGCTGGAAAGCCTGGCGCTGTTCGCGGTGCTGGTCGTCGTCGCGCACATGGCGGGCGTCGCGAACGAGACCACGGTCCTCGGCGCGCAGCTGTTCTTCTGGGCGCGCCTGGCCTACGCCATCGTCTATCTGATCGGAATTCCGTGGGTGCGCACCGGCGTCTGGGCGGTCTCGGTCGTCGGGCTGATCATGATCTTCCTGCAGCTCGTCTAGGCGCCTTCCCAGTCGCCGATGCTGCCCTGGAGCCGCTCGCGCAGGCGCTCGCTGCAGGCGACGACGTATGTCGGGATCCTGAAGGCGTCGATGAACAGGCTGATGCCGAGCGGAATTCCAGCGACGAGGCCGATCAGCGGCCACACGCCGTCCGAGGCGTAGGTGCAATAGATGAACAGCGTGCCGGCCATCTGCAGCCCGCCCGCTTTCGGGCGCCGGAGATAGAAATTGTGCAGGCCGAGCCCGCCCAGGAACACCCACAGCAGGTAGGCGACGAGCCCGCTCTTGCGCGCGGCGAACACGGTGTCGTCGATCAGATCGCGATTGCGGGTCGCGCGGTCCTGGCCGATGGGCTGGTCGTAAGACATCGCTCTTTCCAGGCCGGTGCCGTCAGGCCTGCTGCCAATCGGCTTCAGCCTCGAGCTGCACGCGCAGCCGCTCGCTGTAGGCCCGCGCCCGCGAGGGGATCAGGAAGGCATCGACCAACAGGCTGAGGGCCAACACGCCAAGAGCCACGAAGCCAAGGATGGCCGTTGTCTCGCCGAGCGAGAACGCGACAAGGCAAAACGGAATGCTGCAGGCCTGCAAGCCGCCGAGCAGCGGCTTGCCGAGATAGAAGTTATGAACGCCTATGCCGCCCAGGAAATACCAAAGGACGTACCCCAACAACACGCTCTTCTTTCTGCCCTCCACCATCGCGTCGAGGAGATGCGGATTCATCGGCCCGTAGCTCATCGTCTTTCCCCGCAATTTGCAGCACGTGGTCGGGACTGCAGCATGCGAACGGTTTAGGAGTGGTTAGGACCTCGAGGGCTGCGACTGGCGGCATTTGACTCAAATTGCTATAGCCGTGCGTAACCAGGGAAACGCCAGCCCACCATGTCGCCATCCGTCATCCTCGCCGCGCTCGCGGCTGTCATCCTGTGGGGCGCTTCGCCGGTGGCGGCCAAGGTGGCGGTCGCCGACCTCTCGCCGCTCGCCGTCGCGGTGCTGCGCACGGTGCTGGGCGGGGCGCTCGCGGTTCCGGTCGCGCTGGCGCTGAAGGTGCGCTGGCCGGCGCAGCGGCGGTTGCAGCTGATCCTGCTGCTGTCGGGCTTCTGCGGCTTCGTCGGATTTCCGCTGCTGTTCACCTTCGGGGTCCATCTCACCTCCGCCAATCATGCCTCGATGATTCTCGCCGCCTTGCCGATCTTCACCGGCGCGATCGCGATGGGCTGGGACCGGCGTCGCCCGAGCCGGATCTGGATCCTGGGCAGCCTGATCGCGCTGGCGGGCGAGGTGGTGCTGATCGGCGGCCGCGCCGGCGCCGGTGCGGGAACCGCGAGCGTCGCGGGCGACGCGCTGGTGCTGGTCTCGAATTGCTTCGCCTCGCTCGGCTACGTCGCGGGCGGGCGGCTGCAGCAGGCCGGCTATCCCTCCACCGGCACCACCTTCTGGGGCGCGGCCGCGATGGCGCTGCTGCTGACGCCGGTGGCGCTGATGCTCTGGGTGCGCGGCGATCTGGCGGTCGCGTCCGTTCCGGCCTGGAGCGCCATCGCCTATCTGGCGGCGGTGGTGACGATCCTCGGCTACGTGCTGTGGTACTGGGCGCTGGGCAAAGGCGGCATCGCGCGCGTCGGCCTCGTCCAGTTCCTGCAGCCGGTGTCCGGCGTCATCCTCGCCGCCCTGCTGCTGGGCGAGCGGATCAGCGCCACCTTCCTGCTCGCTTCCGCGCTGGTGCTGGGCGGCGTGTGGCTGGCGATCCGGGGCAAATAAACCCGCGCGGCCAATCGCTTGATTGGTCCATGCCGCGCCCGGCGCGTGGCGGTTGGTCGATGCAGTACCCGCGTACTGCGCAATCTTTGGCCGTGAGATCAATAGGCGGGGGTGCGCGACCGTGCTAGCGTTTCGGGTGGGGGAGGACAAGAGGGCGTCATAAATCAAAAAATGGGAGGAGCACATGAGGAGTCTGTTGCTTTCCACCATCGCGGCCGGCGCGATCGCCCTGTCCGGCACGGCGTTCGCGCAATCGACCGACAACATGGACGCGCTCACCAACATGAAGGCGACCTCGACCAAGATGGCCGCCTTCGCGCCGGTGCCGCAGAACGACGAATACGCCGCCCAGCTTCGCAAGAACCTGGAGCAGGTGAAGCTGCCGCCGGGATTCAAGATCAACCTCTATGCCGTGGTGCCGGACGCGCGCCACATCGCGGTCGGTCCGCAGGGCGTCGTCACCTTCGTCGGCACCCGCAAAGACGCGGTCTGGGCGGTGACCGACCGCAACAAGGACGGGACGGCGGACGAGGTGAAACGCTTCGCCCCCTCGCTCGAATTCGTGATCCCGAACGGCGTCTGCTTCTCGAAGGACGGGTTCCTCTATATCGCGGAGCGCAACCGCATCCGCGTCTTTCCCGCCGCCGAGTTCTTCTATGAGAGCCCGGACGTTGCGGTCGGCGAGGTGGTGAAGAATGGCGAGCTGATCCCCGGCGCGGACGAAAGCTTCAATCACACCGCGCGGGTGTGCGCCATCGGGCCGGACAAGAAGCTCTACGTGCAGCTTGGCCAGCCCTACAACGTGCCGCCGCCCGACCGGCAGGAGGAGTTCAAGAAGCTCGGGGTCGGCGGCATCATCCGCATGAACCAGGACGGCAGCGAGCGCGAGATCTTCGCCGACGGCTTGCGCAACCCGGTCGGCTTCGATTTCGATCCCGTCACCGGCGACCTCTGGACCAACGACAACCAGGTCGACGGCATGGGCGACGACCAGCCGCCCGGCGAATTGAATCGCATCGCCAAGGCAGGTCTGGACTTCGGCTTCCCCTGGTATGGGGGCGGTCGCGTTCGCACCAACGAGTACAAGAGCGACACCCCGCCTGCCGGCGCCGTATTTCCGGAGGTCGAGCAGGCCGCGCATGCGGCGGACCTCGGCTTGATGTTCTACACCGGCACGATGTTCCCGCAGAAATACCGGGGCGCGATGTTCTCCGCGCAGCATGGCTCGTGGAATCGCACGGTGCCGGTCGGCGCGCGTGTGATGGTCACGTTCCTCAAGGAAGATGGCCACGTCGCGGGCAAGTCCGAGCCGTTTGCCGAAGGCTGGAACGAGAACGGCTACTACCTCGGCCGTCCGGTGGATGTCGCGCAGTTGCACGACGGCTCGCTCCTCGTCTCGGACGATCTCGTCGGC
>DASYRS010000376.1:0-4494 GCA_036004205.1 Dongiaceae bacterium | reverse complement strand
CCCGGCGGCCGCTACCGCCTGCGCGGCAAGTTCAAGGCGCTGTAAGGTCGAGTTCCCACGTCTGGCCCACCAGTTCGTGGCCGAAGCTGTGGTGCCGCTCTTCCGCCACCAGCTTGAAGCCGGTCGCCTTGTAGATGTGGCAGGCGGTGACGAGGATGTCGTTGGTCCACAAGGTGATCTTCTTGTAGCTCCTGTCGCGCGCGAAGCGGATGCATTCCTCGACCAGGCGCCTGCCGATGCCGAGGCCGCGCGCCTTGGGATCGACCAGCAGCATGCGGAGCTTGGCGACCTCGGCGGACTGCTTGATCAGGAACACGCAGCCGACATTCTCGCCGTCCTTCTCGGCGATCCAGGCGCGTTCCTTTTTCGGATCGAACTCCTTGATGAACTTCGACATGATCTCGGCGGCCAGCGCTTCGAAGGTGTCATCGAAGCCGTACTCCCGGGCATAGAACTCGCCATGCTTCTGAACCGCCCAGCCGATGTCGCCGGGCTGGTGCGGCCGAAGGATATAGGACGCGCCGCGCTCCGGCTCGGCCGAGAGCAGGGTCTCGATCTCGCTCATCGCATTGATCAGGCGCTTCTGCTGGCGGGCGGTGAGAGCGCCCAGCATCCGCCCCATGTCGCTGCGCGATCGCGCATTGAGGGCGGCAAACCGCTGCTGTCCGCGCTCGGTCAGGCTCAGCAGATACTGCCGCGCATCGACGTCTGAGGAGCGGCGTTGGACCAGGCCCTGTTCCTGGAAGCTCTTCAGAAGGCGGCTGAGATAGCCGGGATCGAGGCCGAGGCTCTTGGCCAGATCGGACGCCGTCGTCGCCTCGCGATGGGCCAGTTCATAAATGACGCGCGCTTCGGTTAGCGAGAACTCGCTGCCGTTATAGCCTTCGTTCAGGACGCCGACCTGCCGCGTATAGAACCGCGAAAAACGCCGAACGGCCTCGACGCAGAGCGCCTCTTCCTCCACCGGTACCTCCGCCGGATCCATCATTGTTGACAGAGGTAACAGATTTAGTTGACTAAGGCAACTATCTAACGAGCGCCTCGATTTCGGCCAGCCAGTCCGGCTCCAGCATCCCGTTTTCGATGAGGGCGATATCCGGGCTCAGATACCGGTCCCGCTCCATGGACGGAATCTGGGTCCGGAGGCGGCGATACGCCGTGCCGGTCCCCTGCCCCAATGCGAGCTTGGGCAGGAACTCGATGGCCTGGGCGGCGCACAGATATTCGATCGCCAGGATGCGGCGCGTGTTGTCGATCACCTTCAGCGCCTTCAGTGCGCCCGGCGTGCCGAGGCTGATGTGATCCTCCTGCTGCGCGGAGGTGACGTAATTGTCGGCCACCGCCGGCTGGCTGAGGCGCTTGTTCTCCGCCGCCAGCGAGGCCGCGACATATTGCACGATCATCAGGCCGGAATTGACGCCGGGCTGCTTCACCAGGAACGCCGGCAAGCCGCTGGTCGCGGGATTGAGCAGCCGGTCGATGCGCCGTTCCGCGATCGAGCCCAGCTCCGCCACCGCCAGCGCCATCAGGTCCACCGCCATCGCCACCGACTGGCCGTGCGGATGCGCGTTGGAGATGACGCGATAGGAATCCGGCGTGCCGATCACCAGCGGATTGTCAGTCGCCGACTTGAGCTCGACGACAATCTGCCGGCGCGCATGGTCCAACTGATCGCGCGTCGCGCCATGCACCTGCGGGATCGAACGCAGCGACAGCGCATCCTGCGTGCGATGGCCGCGGAAATGCGCGATCACTTCGCTGTTCTTGAGCAGGCTGCGCAGGCGCTTGCCGACCGCGACCACGCCGGCGTGAGGCTTCAGATTGAGCAGCTCCTCATCGAACGCGTCGCTCTGCCCCTTCAGGGCCTCGAACGACAGGGCCGCAATGATGTCTGACCAATCTGCGAGGCGTGCCGCTTCCACCACGCCGAGGCACGATAGGCCCGCGAGGCAGCGCGTGCCGTTGACGAGGCATAGGCCGTCCTTCGGGCCGACGTCGATCGCCCGCAACCCCGCGGCGGCGATCGCCTCGCCCGCCGGCCGGCGGCGGCCGGCATAGTCGACCTCGCCGATGCCCAGCAGCGCCAGGCCGATATGCGCGCCATGCACGATGTAGCCGACCGAGCCCTGGCTCGGCACCACCGGATTGATGCCGTGATTGAGAAAGGCGACCAGCTGATCGATCACCGCCGGGCTGACGCCGGAATAGCCGTGGCACATGTCGTTGACCAGCGCGACCATGATGGCGCGCGTCTCCGACGCATGCAGCGGCTCGCCGACGCCGCAGGCGTGGCTCAGCAGCGTGTTGCGCGAGATCTGCGCGAGCTCATCCGGTGCCAGTTTCACGTCGCTGAGGGCGCCGAGGCCGGTGGTGATGCCATAGGCGCGCTCGCCGCTCGCCATGATGCGCTGCACGATCGCGCGGCCATTCTCCAGCTTCGCCCGCGCACCGGGGCCGAGCGCCAGGCGCGCGCGGCCGTGCGAGATCGCGGCAATCTCTTCGCAGGTCAGCGGCGCCGCATCGCGCAGGATGGTGGGTTGGCCAAGCTCTCGAGCCGACATGGCGGGTCTCTTGTATAGACAGGTACGTATGGCATTACGCCGCGCGCCAATCGTGGTCAAAGAAAAAGACCGCTCGCGATTGAGTCCTTTTTCTCATGGGTCGGCCCCTTGGGTCGTCGAGCCTAGGCATCTCCATCCACTTGACGCGCCGGCCGTTCGTGGAACGATCGGAGGCGTCTCCGTTGGCCTGAAGGATGATCCACGCCATCTGCCGACGGGCGGGACGCGGCAGCCCATGAGAGGTGCGACGATGGCCTACTCATATCGGTGTGCAGACTACCCAGGCATGGAGGCCTGCAAGGCATCCTTCGTCGCTCAGACCGAGCAAGAGCTCTGGAAGCACATCGAAGTTCATGGCGCCATGGCTCACCAGGAAGACCCAGAAAAGTGGTCCTCCGAGGATCGACAACAGCTCAAGAACCTGATCCGCGCGGCCTGAGGCGCACGCAACGCCGAGACAGTTGGATCGCCGTTCAACCGTCTCGTCCTATGACTTGATCCGGCCCCAGGTCAGAACAGACCCTCCACCTCGCCCTTGACGTTCAGCTTGATGGAGTTCGCAGAGGGCACGCGCGGCAGGCCCGGCATGGTCATGATCTCGCCGCAGATGACGACGATGAATTCCGCGCCGGCGGACAGCCGCACCTCGCGCACCGGCACCACGTGGTTGCTGGGCGCCCCCTTGAGATTCGGGTCGGTGGAGAAGCTGTATTGGGTCTTGGCCATGCAGACCGGATAGTTGCCGAACCCCATCTTCTCCAGATCGTGGAAGCGGTCGCGCACCACCTTGTCGGCGATGATGCCCTGGGCGCCATAGAGGCTCTGGGCGATCGTGCGCACCTTGTCCCACAGGGGCATGTTATCGGGATAGAGATAGGTGAAGTTGCTCTTCTGCTCGGTCGCCTTGACCACGGCGTGCGCCAGCTTCTCGATGCCGGCCGAGCCATAGGCCCAGTGATTGCACTCGATCGCCTCGACGCCCAACTCGCTGCAGATCTGGCGCACGGTGTCCATTTCGGCATCGGTATCGGCGACGAAGCGGTTGATGGCGACGATCGGCGCGACGCCGAACTTCTTCACGTTCTCGATATGGCGCGCGAGGTTGGCGGCGCCCTTCTTCAGCGCCTCGATATTCTCCTTGCCCAGCTCTTCCTTGGCGACGCCGCCATGCATCTTGAGCGCCCGGATAGTGCCGACGATGACCGCGGCCGCCGGCTTCAGCCCGGCCTTGCGGCACTTGATGTCGAAGAACTTCTCGGCGCCGAGATAGGCGCCGAAGCCGGCTTCGGTCACCACGTAATCGGCCAGTTTCAGCGCGGTGGTGGTCGCGATCACCGAGTTGCAGCCGTGCGCGATGTTGGCGAACGGGCCGCCATGGATGAAGGCCGGATTGTTCTCCAGCGTCTGCACCACGTTCGGGGCGATGGCGTCCTTCAACAGCACTGTCATCGGCCCTTCGGCCTTCAAATCGCGGGCATAGATCGGCTTCTTGTCGCGGGTATAGCCGACGATGATGTTGCCCAGGCGCTGCGTCAGGTCCTTGAGGTCGCGCGCCAGGCAGAAGATCGCCATGACTTCCGAGGCGACGGTGATGTCGAAGCCGTCTTCGCGTGGGAATCCATTCGCGGTGCCGCCCAGCGAATTCACGATCGAGCGCAGAGCGCGGTCGTTCATATCCATGACGCGGCGCCAGGCCACGCGGCGCGTGTCGAAGCCGAGATCGTTGCCCCAATAGATGTGATTGTCGATCAACGCCGAGAGCAGATTGTGCGCGGTCGAGATGGCGTGGAAGTCGCCGGTGAAATGCAGGTTGATGTCTTCCATCGGCACGACCTGCGCATAGCCGCCGCCGGCCGCGCCGCCCTTCACGCCGAAGCAGGGGCCGAGGCTCGGCTCGCGCAGGCAGATGATCGCCTTCTTGCCGATGCGGTTG
>DASYRS010000375.1:0-4369 GCA_036004205.1 Dongiaceae bacterium | reverse complement strand
ACAGCCATATGCAAAATGACCTCACCGAAACGCCGATCAGGGTCCCTTATGAATCGGACCCCGCGGTCTGCTCCGTTGCGGTCTTGAGCCACTTTTGCCGCCTGGGGCGTAAGAGCCTCGCCGGCGGCTATGTATCTCGTTGCTTAAGAGTGGGACAGCGTCTAAGCCGCGATTGGCCTACCACCAGCCCCCTTAAAGGCGCGCGGAATATATTGATTCGACCCTGGGGCGTCAAGCAATTCTCCGGCCCATGAAAAGCGCGACATTTCAACGCTTTGCCTACGATTTGGCCGCGCGCATATCACCACCGATGGGGGCGCATGGCACAGCTTTCCACTAGGTGTTGACGAAGCCGGAGTAAGAATCGTTAAGGCGGCAGTGGAGTCTAATCTTCCTCGACGAACACCTTTTCGCGCTTCCTGGCGATGCTGGGCATGAACACCACAGCCAGCACGCCCGCCGCGAGGACGAGCAAAGCCAGGCTGAGCGGCCGGGTGAAAAAGACCGTCGGGTCGCCGCGCGAGATGATCATGGCCCGGCGCAGATGCTCCTCCAGCATCGGGCCCAGCACGAAGCCCAGCAGCAAGGGCGCCGGCTCGCAATCGCATTTGACCAGCACATAGCCGAGCAGGCCGAACAGCGAGACCGCGAACAGGTCGAACGCGTTGCTGTTGATGCTGTAGATGCCGATGGCGCTGAAGGCGAGAATGGCCGGGAACAGGATGAAATAGGGCACCTTCAGCAGCCTGACCCAGAGCCCGATCAGCGGCAGGTTCAAGATCACCAGCAGCAGGTTGCCGACCCACATCGAGACGATGAGGCCCCAGAACAAGGCGGGCTCGTCGGTGGCGACGTTGGGTCCGGGCGTGATGCCCTGGATGATCATGGCGCCGATCATCAGCGCCATCACTGGGTTCGACGGAATCCCGAGCGTCAGCATCGGGATGAACGAGGTCTGCGCGCCGGCATTGTTCGCGGCTTCCGGCGCCGCGACTCCTTCGATCGCACCCTTGCCGAACCGCTCGGGCGTCTTCGAGATCCGTTTCTCCAGCGTATAGGCGGCAAAGGCCGCGAGGATGTGTCCGCCGCCGGGCAGCACGCCCAGCAGCGATCCCAGCGCCGTGCCGCGCATCACCGGTCCCGCGATCATCTTCAGTTCCTTGCGGCCCGGCATCAGGCTGCTGACATGCGCGATCGTCATGTCGCGGTCGCGCTCGTTCTCCAGGTTGCGCAGGATCTCCGCGATGCCGAACACGCCGACGGCGACGGCGACGAAGTTCACCCCGTCCGCCAGCTCGGTGTAACCGAGGGTGAAGCGCGGCGTGCCGGTGTAGATGTCGGTCCCGACCATGCCGAGCAGCAGGCCCAGCACGACCATCGCCAATGCCTTGACGATCGAGCCGTGCGCGAGCGCGACCGAGGTGACGAGGCCGAGGAACATCAGCGAGAAATATTCCGCCGGACCGAACTTCAGCGCGATGCCGGTGAGCGGCGGCGCAAGCACCGCCAGAAAAAGAGTCGCGACGGTGCCGGCGAAAAACGAACCCAGCGCCGCGGCGGCAAGCGCATGGCCCGCCCGCCCCTGCCGCGCCATCTGATAGCCGTCGATCGCGGTCACCGCGGATGAGGATTCGCCCGGCAGGTTGACCAGGATCGCGGTGGTCGAGCCGCCATACTGCGCGCCGTAATAGATGCCGGCGAGCATGATGAGCGAGGTCACCGGCGACAGCGACAAGGTGATCGGCAGCAGCATGGCGATGGTCGCGGTCGGGCCGATGCCCGGCAGCACGCCGATCAGCGTGCCGAGCAGCACGCCGATGAAGCAATAGAGAATGTTGATCGGCGTCAGCGCCGTTTCGAAGCCGAGAGCGAGATTGAGCAGAAGGTCCATGTCGGCCACCCCGCCTCAACCGCCGAGCCACGGCCCGATCAGGCGCACCGGCAGGCCCAATCCGACATTGAAGACCAGCACGCAGAACAGCGTGAGGCCGATGGTCAGGCAGATGGCGAGCTTCAGCGACATGCGGCGGCTGGCGTAGGCCGATACCGCCACGACCAGGGCGATCGAGACGATAAGGCCCATGCCGCGCACGGTGAGCCCGAACACGATCGGGGCCAGCACGATCAGCAGAATCCCGCGCCACGGCAGCGCCATGACATGAGTCGCCGGATTGCGGAATGCCTGCGCAACGATGATCAGCCCGAGCAATCCCAGCGCGCCCGCCAGCAGCAGCGGAAAGGCGCCGGGGCCGAGCTTCAACGGCGTGCCCAGGTCGAGATCGAGCGTGCCGATGGCGAACCAAGCGGCGATCGCGATGAAGAGCAGCCCGGCGGACAGATCCTTGGTATTGGCGTTCATGGCCTTCCCTTCCGCATGGCTCCGATGGCGGCGGATACCGCCATCGGAGCCGGAGCGTCAGTCGGCGTATTCGCCGGCCTTTTCGATGACCGGCTTCCAGCGGTCGATCTCCGCCAGCAGCTTGGCCTGCAGGGCGGCGGGCGTTGCTTTATCCGCCGGCACGGGGGCCGTGCCGAGTTCCGCGAAGCGCTGGACGACCTTGGGATCGGCAAGCGCGGCCTTCAGCGCCTCGGACAGCTTGTCGATGATCGGCTCCGGCGTTCCGGCCGGCGCATAGAGGCCGTGCCAGATGGCGAAATCCAACCCATCCAGTCCGCCTTCCTTGACGGTGGGAAGGTCGGGCAGGTTGCCGAGACGCTGATCGGCGAAGACGCCGTAGGCCTTGACCTCGCCCGCCTTGATCTGCCCGGTCGTGTTGGTGGTCTGATCGCACAGGAAGTCGACCTGGCCGCCGAGCAGATCGGTCATCGCCGGACCGGTGCCCTTGTAGGGCACCGTCGTCAGCGGCGTTTCGATCGCCTGCATGAACAGCATGCCGCACAGATGCGAGGCGGCGCCGACGCCGGCATTGGCGTAGGTCACCTCGTCCTTGTGCTCCTTCACGTAGGCGATCAGTTCCTGGAGAGTGTTCGGCGGGAAATCCTTGCGGGCGATCAGGACCATCGGCACTTCGGTCACCAGGCCGATCGGCGCGAAGGCCGTCTTCGGGTCATAGGGTAGCTTGCGATAGAGCGTGGCGCTGGTCGCCATGCCGATGTGGTGGAGCAGCAAGGTATAGCCGTCCGGCTCGGCCTTGGCCGCGCGCGCGGCGCCCAGGGTCCCGCCGGCGCCGCCGACCTTCTCGACGATCACCTGCTGCCCAAGGGTCTTGGACATCGATTCCGCAACCAGGCGGGTGACGGTATCGGTCGGTCCGCCGGCCGCGAACGGCACGATCACGGTGATCGGATTGGTGGGATAGTCCTGCTCCTCTGCGGCGGAGAGCGATGCCGCGAAGATGCCGGCCAGCACGGCGCCGGCCAGTGACGTAATCAGCCTCATGGTTTCCTCCCTGGTCTTTTTCCGAAGCCTTCCTGCTCCCCCACGTCGCAAGAGGCGGTGCTTCTTGAATGTAGAAACCCCTGAAAAGTTGCGGCCTTATCACCTCTCAAGATAGTGGACAAATCCGACAATATTGCTGCCGGATTGGCCGATCAACTCAGCAATAGGTCGGGGGTAAGGGGCTCAGATCAGGGAATAGCCGCCGTCGATGGCGAGATACTGGCCGGTGGTGTAGCCGGCCTCGTCCGACAGGAAATACACCGTCGCGCCGAGCAATTCGCGCAGGGCGCCGTAGCGACCGGCGGGAATCCTGGGGAGAATTTTCGCCTTCACCTCGGGCGCGTCATAGACGCTCTCGATCCCCTTCATCGAGGCGGTCATGTAGCCCGGGCCGATCGCATTCACGCGGATGCCGTAGCCGGCCCATTCGCTGGCAAGCTGCCGGCAAAGCTGATCGACGCCGGCTTTCGAAACGCCATAGGCCGCTAACTCGTCATAAGCGAGGAAACTGGCGTTGGACGACATCAGCACGATCGCGCCCGGCTTGCCGTCCGCCACCCAGCGCCGCCCCAGCTCGCGGCACATCAGGAAATAGCTGGTGAGGTTGCCGTCCAGCATCTCGGCGAACTCTTCGCGCGTGGTATCGAGCGCATCGCGATGCAGGCCGATGCCGTGATTGACCACCGCGCCATCGAGGCGCCCGAAAGCCTGGACGGTCTTGTCGATGAGGGACGTGCATTGCCCTTCGTCGCGCGCATCGAACGGCGCCGCGATGGCGCGGCCGCCCTTCGCCGTGATGTCGCCGGCGACCTTTTCGCAATCCGCCGCGGTGCGGCCGGCGACCGCAACGCATGCGCCCGCCTCCGCCAGGCCGGCGGTCAGCTCCGCGCCGATGCCGCGGCCGGCGCCGGTGACGATGAAGGCACGGTCCTTGAGGTCGAACAGAGTCGCTTTGTCTCCCATTGGGCG
>DASYRS010000374.1:0-7865 GCA_036004205.1 Dongiaceae bacterium | reverse complement strand
CTCGCCGCGGCTTGGCGTCGCAGCCTCGCTGCAGCGGTTGACCGATGCCGCGGCCAAGGCGGACATGGCGCGGCCGGAGCGGATGGAACGCGGGCGGATCGAACGGGGACCGATGGCATGAAGGGCAAGATCAGTTGGGTGGAAGGCGGCCGGTTCCTGGCGGAGAGCGGCAGCGGCCACACCTTGCCCATGCACGCCAAGGTCCGGGGCGATGACACCAGCGTCGCGCCCTCGCCGATGGAATATGTGCTGCTGGGCACCGGCGGATGCTCTTGCGTCGACGTCGTGCATATCCTCAGCAAAGGCCGGCACGACGTGCGCGACTGCGCGGTGCTGCTCGACGCCGAGCGCGCCATGGAAGACCCGAAAGTCTTCCTCAGCATCCACATGCATTTCGTGGTGACGGGCAAGAATCTGAAGCCCGAGGCGGTCGCGCGCGCGGTCGAGCTGTCGGCGGAAAAATACTGCTCGGCCTCCATCATGCTCGCCAAGACCGCGACCATTACGCACGATTTCGAGATCAAGGACGTAGAGTAGGAACTCCCCCGGGCGACCACTCAATCGTCATGCCAAGCCCTAGGCTTGGCGCGACGGAGCGTTGTTGAATGCGGCGAGAATTGCCGCCTATTCGTTCAGCCAATCCACGTCTTCGGGATCGGGCGGGACGACCTGCTGGGGCTTGAAATTGTTGGCGCGCTTTTGCGCGGCTTCGATCTGCGCCGGGGTCAGCGACGCGGCGACGCCTTCGCGCCGGTTCATCATGTCGGTGCGCTCGGCGCTGTCGGGCAATTGCGCGGCGGCGATGTTGTACCAGTAGTAGGCCTTGCTGGGATCGGCGGGGATGCCGAGGCCCTGCACATACATCTGCGCGATCGGCGCGAAGGCGGCGAAGTAGCCTTGGTCGGCCGACGCCTCGAACATGGCGCGCGACTTGCCGTAATCCTTGGGGATGCCCTGGCCGAAGAAATAGATGTTGCCCATCAGCCATTCCGCCACCGGATGGCCGAGATCGGCCAGCCGCGCGAATACCGGGACGGCCCTCGGGAAGTCGCCTTTGCGATAGGCGTTCCACGCGACGTCGGTGCCAATTTCCAGCGGCGCCCATGACCGCGCCTCGCCATCCACCATGACCACGATGGATTGCAGCGGCTGGGGCGCGTCCCGGGCGGTCGCGGGATTGGGGATCTCGTAGGTCTGCTTGCCCCCAGGCTCACTCGTGGCGGGCTGATCGGCGTCGGGCTGGTCCGTGGCAGGCTGGCCGGCGGCAGCGGTCTCCTCCGCCGCGGCGGGCAGGCCGAGGACGCAGCAAAAGGCGGCAATCAGGAGCGGGCGCAACATGGGCCAAAGGCTAGGAGAACTTGGTTAATGAAACCTTCACCCCTAGGCCCGGCGGGGTCTTGCATTGCCCGAAAGGCGGGCCATATGGAATCGCCATGGCCCAGGATTTGACGCCCGCCGAAGCGGACAAGCTGAAGAGGGACCGGACCCGCGTGGAACGCGACTTCTGGCAAAAGCTGAAGGTGGTCTGCCGCAAGATCCCGTTCATCGACGATCTGACGTCGATCTATTACTGCGCGATCGATCCCACTACGCCGCTGCAGGTCAAGGCGATCCTGTTCGGCGCGCTCGCCTATTTCGTGGTGCCGTTCGACGTGCTGCCCGACTTCATGCCGCTGCTCGGCTTCGGCGACGATGCCGCGGTGCTCTATGCCGCGATCCGCACCGTCCTGCCGCACATCAAGCCGGCCCACCGCGCGCAAGCCAAGGACGCGCTCGACAAGCTGCTGCAAAGTTCCGTCTAGAGCAGCGGATTTTCATGTTTGGCATTCCGCGGGGGAGAACCGCTTCTCCGCTCGTGACTAGGGCCACGACCGTTCCCGGTCGCGGCCCTTTCGCTTGACGGGCCGTGCCGGAGCTGATATTTAAGAAATTACTTAAATTACTTTGGCTAAGAAAACGTGCTTGTTTCTCAGGAGCTTACTCAGACCTTCGCGGCGCTCGGCGACCCGACTCGGTTTGCGATTCTGAACAAGCTGGCGACCGACGGCGACATGACGGTCCAGGAAATCGCACAACCTTTCGCCATGAGCCTGCCGGCCGTATCGCAGCACCTGAAGGTCTTGGAGCGCGCCGGGCTTATCTCCCGCCGACGCGAAGGCCAGCGGCGCCCGTGCCACCTGCGTGTCGAGCGTCTGGCGGAAGCCGCCCATTGGTTCGAACACACCCGACAGGCGTGGCAAGCGCGCCTCGGTCGTCTCGAACGCTTCCTCGCGAGCGTCGAATCCTCGCAACCAAACGAAACGAAAAGGTGACACCAGTGGCATCCCATGACTCCCGTACGACGTGGGCGCCCGAGCGCGAAATCGTGTTGTGTCGCGTGATCGCCGCACCGCGCGAACGCGTGTTCATGGCCTGGACCGATCCCAAGCAGATCGTGCAGTGGTTCGGACCGGACGGATTCAAAGTGGAGAATCTGGAGTGCGACATCCGCCCGGGCGGCCGCTGGCGCTTCGTCTACACCGGCCCTGACGGAACGAAATACGACAACCGTATGGTCTTCTTGCGGGTGGAGGCGCCGCGGCTGATCGAAATCGAGCACGGCTCGGATAAGGATGACGATCCGGCCCGCTTTCACGTCACGGTGACATTCGACGAGCAGAGCGACGGCAAGTGTGTGCTCACCATGCGCCAGCTGCATCCGACTAAGGAGCAGCGTGACGCCGGTATTGGATTCGGCGCGGTCGAGCTCGGCTATCAGACCCTCGGCAAACTAGCCAGGCATGTCGGCGCGAATTGATCGTGCTCATCGCGTCCGGCGACGCGCTAGCTAGACTAGCTGTCCACCGCCGATGCGGCGACCGAGGGTGGCGTCATCCGCGCCTCGCGCCGCGCGATATAGATCGTGCTGGCGACAATGAGGCCGGCGCCGGCGAGGGTCCAGGCATCCGGCACCTCGTCGAAGAACGCCAGCCCAAACACGCACGAGAACAACAGCCGCGAATAATCGAACGGCGCCACCGCCGAAGCTTCGCCGACGCGGAATCCCATGATCCACCAATATTGCGACAGCGCGCCGGTGGTGCCGATGGCGGCGAGCAGGAGCCAGGTCGTTCCGCTCGGCCAGGTCCAGTGCGGGATCGCGAGCATCAGCGCGATCGGCGATGAGACCAGGCCGAAATAGAACAACATGGCGAGCGGCTTCTCATAAGCCGGCAGCCTTTTCAGCACCGTGATGAGGATCGCGATCGACAGCGCATCGCCGAGCGCGAACAGCCCGTTGGGATCGAAGGCGTCGGTCCCCGGCCGCATCATCACCATGACGCCGAGGAATCCGGCGAAGGTCGCCGCCCAGCGCCGCCAGCGCACCTGCTCGTGCAGCACAATGACCGCCAGGACGATGGCGAACAGCGGCTTGGAGAAGCTGAGCGCGTTGTAGGCTGCCATCGGCATCCGGCTGAGGCCGAAATAGGCGCAGCCCATGGCGGTGGCGCCGAGGATGCCGCGCCAGGCGTGCATGCCGAGGTGCCGCGTGCGCAGCGCGCCGATGCCGTGCCAGGCGATGGCCGGCGCCAGCACCAGCAATCCGAAGAAGCAGCGGAAGAACGTGATCTCGAACGGGCTGACCTCGCGTGCGGCAAACTTGACAAAGGTCGCCATCACCGAAAAGCCGAGGCAGGACAGCAGCAGCCACAGCGCGCCCTGCAGGTTGGGGCTGAGATTGGACCAGCGTTCGCGCGGCAGCGTCAGCGTCATGCCGCGTCCCGCTCCGCGGGGCGCGACGGGTCGCCGGAGGCCGCGACGGCTTCACGCGCCGAACGCTGGTTCAGCATCGCCTCGCGCCGCGCGATATAAATGCCGGCCAGCACGATGATGGCCGCCCCGATGAGCGTCATCATGTCCGGCTGCTCGGCGAAGGCGAGGATGCCGATGATGATGGTGAAGATCAGCCGCACATAGTCGAACGGCACCACCACCGAGGCATCGCAGATCGAGATGGCCCGGGTCCAGCACACGTGGCCGACCGTCCCGGCAAGGCCCATGCCGATCACGAACGGCCAGTCGCCGGTTTGCGGCCAGCTCCAGAATGGCAAGGCAACCACCAGCGACATCGGCGTCAGCAGCAGCACCATGTAGGCGACGATGGCGTTGCTGGGCTCGGTGCGCGACATCTGCTTGACGACGATGATGACCAGCGCGGTCAGGAACGCGCCCGACAAGGCCAGGATCTCACCATAGCTGATCCCGCTGACGCTGGGCCGAAGGACGATGAGGACGCCGACGAATCCGACGAAGGTCGCCGTCCAGCGCCGGCGACGCACCGTCTCGCCCAGCACCAGGGCGGCGAGGACGGTCGCGAACAAGGGCGCGGTGAAGCTGAGCGCGGTGGCGTTGGCGAGGGTGAGGTAGCTCAAGGATGTGAAGCCGAGCAGCATGGAAGCAAGGCTCAACCCCGAGCGCAGGGTGAACATGCGAATGCGCGGCCAGGAGAGTTCGCCCAGCCCCTGGCGGATGAGCCAGGGCAGCATGAAGAACAAGCCCCAGAAATTGCGCCAGAAGGTGATGACGAAACCGTGCAGGTCGCTGGTGAGGAATTTGACCTGGGCGCTGAGCCCTGCGAAGCACAAGCCGGCGAAAATAGTCAATCCGGCGGCGATCAGCACATGGTTCTGCTGCCCCGGCAGCGCTTTAATCTTGTCAAAGTTCATGATGGGTCGGCACATTAGAGAGAAAGGTGTGTCGCCGCCATTGCCGTGCCGGAATTGTGGTCATGCGGCAGGCGCAAGGGGAGGGTAAGTCTCGCTCATGAGTCAATTGCAGGGGGACCAACCGCTGTGGCGGCCGTCGCCCGCCGCAATCGCCGATTCCAACATGGCCAGGTTCCGCGCCAGAGTGGCGCGCGACTGGTCGGTGGAGTTGTCTGATACCGACGCGCTTTGGCGCTGGTCGGTTAGCGATATCGAGCGCTTCTGGCTGACGCTCTGGCGCTTTTGCGACGTGATCGGGGAACCGGGGAACGTGGTCCTGAAGGATCGCGATAAGATGCCGGGCGCCCGGTTCTTCCCCGAGGCGCGGCTCAACTACGCCGAAAACATGCTGCGCTTCTCCAGCAGCGGCGGCGAAGGCGACGCCATCGTGTTCTGGGGCGAGGACAAGGTGAAGCGCCGTCTCAGCCACGCCGAGCTGCACGATCGGGTCAGCCGTCTGGCGCAGCATCTGCGCTCGCTGGGGCTGCAACCCGGCGACCGGGTCGCCGGCTTCGTGCCGAACGCGCCGGAGGCGGTGATCGGCGCGCTGGCCGCCGCCGCCATCGGCTGCATCTGGTCCTCCTGCTCGCCCGATTTCGGCGTGCAGGGCGTGCTGGACCGGTTCGGCCAGATCGAGCCCAAGGTGCTGATCGCCGCCGACGGCTACTGGTACGGCGGCAAGCAGTTCGATTCGATCGCCCGTGTCGCTGAGTTCTCGGCGAAGCTTCCCAGCCTGCAGCAGATTCTGGTCTTCCCGTACCTCAGCGACAAGCCGGACCTGTCCAGGCTGCCGAAGGGCAAGCTGTTGCCGGAGGCGCTCGGCAACCATCCGGGCGGCGCGATCCAATATGAGCGCGTGCCGTTCAACCATCCGCTGTTCATCATGTACTCCAGCGGCACCACCGGTGTGCCGAAATGCATCGTGCACGGCCAGGGCGGCACGCTGCTGCAGCATCTGAAGGAGCATCGCCTGCATGGCGACGTCCGGCCGCACGACCGGCTGTTCTATTTCACCACCTGCGGCTGGATGATGTGGAACTGGCTGATCTCCGGCCTCGGCTCCGATGCGACCCTGCTGCTCTATGACGGCTCGCCGTTCGCTGGCAGCGGCAACATCCTCTACGATTACGCGGAGGCGGAGCGCTGCACTTTGTTCGGCACGTCGGCCAAATACATCGATGCCTGCGCCAAGCAGGGGCTGGACCCGATCCGCACCAACGACCTCTCGACCGTGCGCATGGTGACCTCGACCGGCTCGCCGCTGGCGCCGGAAGGGTTCGAATATGTCTATCAGCACATCAAGAAGGACGTGTGCCTGTCTTCGATCTCCGGCGGCACCGACATCATCTCCTGCTTCATGCTGGGCAACCCGACCGGGCCGGTGTGGCGCGGCGAGATCCAGATGCGCGGCCTCGGCCTCAAGGTCGAGGTGTGGAACGACGAGGGCAAGCCGGTGGTGGGCGAGAAGGGCGAGCTGGTCTGCACCGCGCCGTTCCCCTGCATGCCGGTCGGTTTCTGGAACGATCCCGGCGACAAGCGCTACCGCGCGGCCTATTTCGAAACCTATCCCAACATCTGGCGCCACGGCGACTATGTCGAGCTGACGGAGCATGGCGGCATCGTCGTCTATGGCCGCTCCGATGCCGTGCTCAATCCCGGCGGCGTCAGGATCGGGACGGCGGAGATCTATCGCCAGGTGGAACAGCTTCCCGAAGTGGTGGAGAGCATTGTCATCGGCCAGGACTGGGATAATGACGTGCGGGTCGTCCTGTTCGTGCGCCTGCGCGAAGGCGCGACCTTGGACGAGGCGCTGAAGGACAGGATCAAGAAGCAGATCCGGGCGAACACCACGCCGCGCCATGTCCCCGCCAAGATCGTCCAGGTCGCCGACATCCCGCGTACCAAGTCCGGGAAAATCGTCGAGCTCGCGGTGCGCGACGTTGTGCACGGCCGTACGGTGAAGAACAAGGAAGCGCTCGCCAATCCGGAGGCGCTGGCGCTGTACGAGGGGATCAAGGAATTGCAGTCGTGAGAAGCGCACGCTGTCGCCCACGACCTTTCTGTCATCCCGGGCGCGCGCAGCGCGACCCGGGACCCATGCGGCCGTTCCGCAACGCTGACAGATGGCATGGGCCCCGGCTCTGCGCGGCTTCGCCGCTTGGCCGGGATGACATTTGGGAGTGGTGGGCGGCGGTGAAGCGACCATGACCACCATCACCCCCCACTACCGCGTCAATACGCTCCTCGCCGGCGTCGCCGAGCCGGCGATCGCGGAGGCGCAAGGGTGGATCGCCGGTCGCACCTTCCCGAACGATAAGCCGCTGATCGATGTGTGCCAGGCGGTGCCGGGTTATCCGCCGCCGGCGGCGCTGACCGATCATCTGGCGCGCATCGTCGCGGAGCCGGCGACCTCGCGCTACACCGACATCTGCGGATTGCCGAAGCTGCGCGCGTCGCTGGCGGCCGACATGACCCGCTTCTATGGCGGCGCGATCGCGCCCGAGCACGCGATGATCACGGCCGGCTGCAACCAGGCCTTCTGCCTGGCGATGATGAGCCTTGCCCAGGCCGGCGAGGAGATCGTGATGCCGGCGCCGTTCTACTTCAATTACGAGATGTGGCTGCAGATGCTCGGCATCCGTCTGGTGCCGCTCTCCTTCCGGCCGGATGCCGGCGGCGAGCCGGATCTCGCGGAAGCGGCGCGCGCCATCGGGCCGAAGACCAAGGCCATCGTCCTGGTCTCTCCCAACAATCCGACCGGCGCGATCTACAAGCCCGAGACCTTGCGCGCGTTCCATGCGCTGGCGCAGGAGCGCGGTATCGCTTTGGTGCTGGACGAGACCTATCGCGATTTCCTGCCGACCGATGGCGCGCCGCACGATTTGTTCGGCGATTCCGACTGGCCGCGGACTCTGATCCACCTCTACAGCTTCTCCAAGGTGTTCGCGATGACCGGCTACCGGGTCGGCGCGATCGTGGCCGGCAGCGGCTTCATCGATCACGCGGCCAAGGCGATGGACTGCGTCGCGATCTGCGCGCCGCGCATCGGGCAGGAGGCCGCGTATTTCGGCCTCGGCCACCTGCAGGACTGGCGCGATTCCAATACCCGCATGATGCGCG
>DASYRS010000373.1:0-3723 GCA_036004205.1 Dongiaceae bacterium | reverse complement strand
ACCAAGTGGGAGGCGAATGCCGACCAGAGCCAGTTCACGTTCCATCTCGATCCGGCGGCCAAGTTCTCCGACGGATCGCCGGTCGAGGCAAAGGACGTGAAGTGGACCTTCGAACGCTTGAAGAACGTGAAGGGCGGTGCCGCCTTCATGATGGATGGCGTCAACAGCGTCGAAGCCCAGGACGCACACACGGTGGTCGTGACGCTCGCCGGGCCGAGCTCGGAGTTCCTGAACATCGTCAGCGCGCCCTACACCGGTATTATCAACAGTGATGTCGCATCGGCAAACGGCGCCACGGCGGCTGCGGATGCCGAGACCGCGGACAAGGCGGAGACCTGGTTCCTGACGAACTCCGCCGGCAGCGGCCCGTACGTGCTTGCCAACTACAAGCCGGATGACGAGCTGCGCTTCAAGGCCAATCCGGAATACAAGCGCACCAAGGTCGCGATTTCCGACATCGTGATCAAGCACACCAAGGATGCGGTGACCCAGGCGCAGCTGCTGGAAAGCGGCAATGCCGACATCGCCATGCAGATCGATCCCGACACAGCGAAAACGCTGAAGACCGACACTCTCAATGTCGAGACCATCCCATCCTACAATTTCCTCTATCTCGCCTTGGCGCCGGGTGCCAAGGGCGCGCCGAAGCTGACCAAGGAGATCCGCCAGGCGATCGGCTATGCCCTCGACTATGACGGCATCATCGAGTTCACGGTGGGCGGCCAGGGCACCAAGGTGCCGACGCCGATTCCCAACGGCTTCCCCGGCACCTCGGACCTGCCCGAACCCAAGCAGGACGTCGCGAAGGCCAAGGAGCTGCTGGCCAAGGCCGGCGTTCCCGACGGCTTCGAGATCAACTCGGAGTTCCCCAACATGAACTCCTATGGCGTCGACCTCTCGCTGCTCAGCCAGAAGATCCAGCAGGATCTGGCCAAGGTGGGCATCAAGGTCAATCTGACTCCGCAGGAATTCTCGGTCTGGCGCGATCACGTGCGCGGCGACGGCATTCCGCTCACCGTCTCGTTCTACGCACCGGACTATTATGGCAGCGCGCAATACCTGCAGTTCTTCGGCATGATGGAGGGGACGCCCTGGTTCAACCGGGCCGGCGGCAAGAACGATCCGAGCATCCTCAATCCGCAGACCGCCGAGCTGCTGAAGAAGGCGCTCGCCTCCGGCGGCGATGACAAGGAAAAGGCCTACCACGAGCTGGCGATGGGCATGATCGACGACCGGATCATCATTCCGGTGGTCAGCCCGAACCTGGTCCTGGCCAGCACCAAGAAGGTGAGCGGCCTGCGCTACAGCGCATGCTGCAATCTGCTGATGGACGAACTGGCCCGCCAGTAGAATAATCCGGGCAGGGCTGACGATGCGTGTAGCGTGGCGGAGAGATGACAAGGTACATCGTGCGACGATTGTTATCGCTTCCGCTGCTGCTGCTCGGCATCGTCAGCATTGCCTTCCTGATTTCCCACTTCACCCAGGGCGACCCGCTGGCCTCCATCGTCAGCGAACGACAGATGGACAATCCGGAGGTGGTCGCAGCGGCCCGGGCGCGCTGGGGGCTCGATAAGAGCCTGCCCGAGCAATACCTGGTCTATGTCGGCAATCTGCTGACCGGCGATCTCGGCACCTCGTTCCGCACCAAGCAGCCGGTGTCCCAGGACCTGCTGGAACGCCTGCCCGCGACCCTGGAGCTGGTGATCGCGGCGATGCTGTTCGGCAGCACCACCGGCATCGCGCTCGGCGTGCTGGCGGCGCGCTTCCGCGACCGGGCGGTCGATCACGCCGCGCGGCTGTGGGCGCTGACCGGGTCCTCGACGCCGGTGTTCTGGTCGGGATTGATCCTGCTCTACATCTTTTCCGTGGTGCTCGGCTGGCTGCCGGGGCCGGGGCGGCTCGACGCGCGCATGAGCCCGCCGGAGGCCGTCACCGGGTTCCTCACCATCGATGCGCTGCTGGCCGGCAACATGGCGCTGTTCTGGGACGCCCTGCACCATCTGCTCCTGCCGGCCCTGGTGCTGGGCTGGACGGTGATGGGCATCGTCTCGCGCCTGGTGCGCGCCAGCATGCTCGATGTGCTGAACCAGGATTACATCGTCGCGGCCCGCGCCCGCGGCGCCGGCGAGGTGCGCGTGCTGCTGAACCACGCCTTGCGCAACGCGCTGGTGCCGACCCTGACCATCATCGGCTTCACCTTCGCCTACCTTGTCACCGGCGCGGTGCTGACCGAGGCGATCTTCTCCTGGACCGGCATCGGCTCCTATGCGGTCGATGCCGCGCGCAGCCTGGATTACCCGGCGATCATGGGCGTCACGATCGTCGGTGGCGCTGCCTTCCTGCTCACCAATCTGGCGACCGACATTGCCTATGCCTTCGCCGATCCGCGCATCCGGTTGAGCTGAGCGATGGCGGACAATCCGGCGCTTCCCGACATCCGCGCGCGGCAGTGGCCGGCCTGGCTGAAGCTGCCGGTGCTGGTCGGCATCGGCATCATCGCGTTCTGGGTGATCGCCTGCCTCACCATCGATCTGTGGCCGATCGCCGACCCGATCGAAATGGTCGGGCGCCGCCTGCAGCCGCCCAGCGCCGAGCATTGGTTCGGCACCGATGCGCTGGGCCGCGACGTGCTCTCGCGCACCCTGCACGGCGCGCGCTTCTCGCTGATGATGTCGTGCGCCGTCATCGTCTCCGCGGTCCTGATCGGCTCCTCTATCGGCGCGATCGCGGGTTATGTGGGCGGCATCGTGGACGGCGCCGCGATGCGCCTGGTCGACGTCACCTTGTCTTTCCCGCCGATCCTGCTGGCCATGGCCGTCACCGCCTCGCTCGGTCCGGGCCTGGAGAATGCCGCCATCGCCATGATCATCGTCTGGTGGCCGGTCTATGCCCGGCTGATGCGCGGCCAGGTACTGAGCGTGAAATCGCGCGAGCATGTGGAGGCGGCGACGGCGGCCGGCGCCGGCCATGCCCGCACGCTCGTGACGCACCTCCTGCCGCTGTGCTGGAGCCCGATCCTCATCAACGCCACCATGGATTTCGGCCAGGTGGTGCTGCTGACCGCTTCGCTGTCCTTCATCGGTCTCGGCGCCTCGCCGCCGACGCCGGAATGGGGCTCGATGATCTCGGAAGGCGCCATCCACTTTTATCAATGGTGGATCTGCGCCGGGCCCGGCGTCGCGATCCTGTCGGTGGTGCTGGGGTTCAATTTCCTGGGCGATGGCCTGCGCGACCTGCTCGATCCGAGGTCGAGATGAGCTCAGCCCTGCTTGAGGTGCGCGACCTCACCGTCTCCTTCGGGGCGCTCGAGGTGGTGCGCGATGTCAGCCTGTCGCTGGCCGACGGCAAGACCCTGGGCCTGGTCGGCGAATCGGGCTGCGGCAAGAGCGTCACCATGCTGGCCATCATGGGGCTGCTGCCGGAGCATGTGCGGGTCGGCGGCTCGATCAAGCTGCGCGGCGAGGAATTGCTGGGCCAGCCGCAGAGCGCGCTGACCGCCTTGCGTGGCAAGCGCATGGCCATGATCTTCCAGGACCCGATGACCTCGCTCAACCCGGTGATGCGCGTCGGCGAGCAGCTTGGCGAAGCGATCGGCATCCATCATCGGGGGATGAAGCGCCACGAGCGGCAGGAGCGCGCGCTGGCGCTGCTGCGCCTGGTCGCCATTCCATTCCCGGACCGCCGCCTGCTGCAATATCCGCACGAACTGTCCGGCGGCAT
>DASYRS010000372.1:0-13475 GCA_036004205.1 Dongiaceae bacterium | reverse complement strand
CGTCGACGCGGATGAAATGCCCCTGACGCACGAATTCCTTTCAATGATGCTGGGCGTCAGAAGGCCGGGCGTCACGGTCGCGCTGCATCTGCTGGTGCAGGCGGGACTCATTCGAGCTCAACGCGGCATCATCACGGTCATGGACCGCAGGGGTCTCGAAGAGATTTCCAACGGCGCCTATGGCGTGCCGGAAGCCGAGTTTCAGCGATTGTGCGGATAGCGATTCTACCTGCTCTGCATGGCGCCGCCGGCTCGCGGGTCAGGAACACATAGAGATCGCTGGTTGTCTCGCCTTCCCTGACCTTGCCGACCGAAGTCCATCGGGTCCACCGCCGGCGAAACGTGGACCGGGATTTTGCTGACTCAGCGTGGTGCCGCCGCGCGCCGCAGGCGATCGTTGATCGCGATGCCGAGGCCGGTCTCTGGAACCGGCATCACGGCGATGGCGCGGTGCTGGGGTTCATCCAGCTGGCGCAGCATGGCAAACAGGTGGGCGGCGGCCTCCTGCAGATCGCCGGTCGGGCTGAGGTTCAGCGCCTCCTTGGGCGCCGTAGGGCCGAAACCCAGCAGCGCCTCGCCCGGCTCCGCGGCCGCGGCATTGAGCCGCACTGGCAAGGTCGGCGCATAGTGGCTGACGAGCTGGCCGGGCGAGCGCGGGGCGGCGGCATTCTCGGCGCCCAGCTCGATCGGAACCGGCTCCTTCAACGCCTCCGACAACGCCTCCGCCGTCACAGCGCCGGGGCGCAGGATGCGCGGCCCGTCATTGAGCAGGCTGAGCACGGTGGATTCAACCCCGACCTCACACGGTCCGCCATCGATCACGAACTCCACCTTGTCGCCCAGGTCGGCCAGCACATGGTCGGCGATGGTTGGCGACAGGCGGCCGGAGGGATTGGCGCTGGGCGCCGCCAGCGGCAATCCGGCCATCATCAGCAAAGTCTGCGCGATCTTGTGCGCGGGCACGCGGATCGCGACGCTGTCGAGCCCGGCGGTCGCCAGCAGCGAGATGCGGCAATCGCGCCGCCGCGGCAGCACCAAGGTCAGCGGGCCGGGCCAGAAGGCGCGCGCCACCGCCTGCGCCTTGGCCGACAGCTCCGCGAACTGCGCGGCGCCGGAGATGTTCGCGACATGCACGATGAGGGGGTTGAAGCTGGGCCGGCCCTTGGCGGCGAAGATCGCGGCGACCGCGCGGTCGCTGGTGGCGTCCCCGCCCAGGCCATAGACCGTCTCGGTCGGGAACGCGACCAGCTTGCCCGCGCGCAAGGCGCGCGCCGCATCGCCGATCTCGCTCAAGGTCGGCTGCAGCCGCCTAGCCACGGCGGCCTCTTGCGATGAAATGCGGATTGCGGAAGCCCGGCTTGCCGTAGCGCAGCGGCGCGCCATCGAGGGTCGAGGTCGATCCGCCCGCCGCGTTCAGGATGGCGTCGCCGGCGGCGGTGTCCCATTCCATGGTGGGCCCGAGGCGCGGATAAAGATCGGCCGCGCCCTCCGCCAGGCGGCAGAATTTCAGCGACGATCCGGCGATGATGGTGCCGGCGATGCGCTCGCCCATCTCTTCGACCTTGACCAGCTCCTTGGCCGCATGAGAGCGGCTGATGGTCATGATCGCGCCATCCGCCGGCGGCTTGCGCGCCTGGATCGGCTTGAAGGGCGTGATCTCGACACTGCGTTCCGCGATGCCGGAATGGCCGCGATAGGTCTCGCGCAAGGCCGGCAGGTGGACGATGCCCAGCACCGGCGCGCCGTTTTCGATCAGCGCGATGTTGACGGTGAATTCGCCGTTGCGCGCGACGAACTCCTTGGTGCCGTCCAGCGGATCGACCAGCCAGAAGCGTTCCGCCGCATGCGCCGGCAGGCCGTGGATCTGCGCATCCTCTTCGGCGATCACCGGAATGTCCGGCGTCAGGCGGTGCAGCGCGGCCAGGATCACCGCCTCCGCCGCCAGATCGGCGTCGGTCACCGGCGACTGGTCGGCCTTGCGCTTGGTGGCGAAGTCCGCGACATAGACCTTGAGGATCTCGGCACCGGCAAGGCGCGCGACCTCCGTCAATTCCTCGGCGAGTTGCGCCAGCGTCAAGGGAGCCTAGCTCTTTCGTGCATCCTGCAGCGCTTGCCGGACCGCAAGCGGCGTCGCCGGCATGTCTATATGAGCAACACCGCGCGGCGCAAGCGCATCCATGGGCATGCTAGCGGCCGAAGAAGCGCGGCTTGCGCTTTTCAAGGAAGGCGGCGCGGCCTTCCTGGTAGTCCTCGGTCTCGGCCGCGGCCGCCTGCAGTTCCGCTTCGACCGCGAGCTGCTGCTCCAGCGAATGATGGCCGCTGACATTGATCGCATGCTTGATCAGGCCGATGGCGGCGGTCGGCATCTCGGCCAGGCGCCTGGCCAACGCATCGACCGCGCCGGCGAAATCGGAATCGGGCACGGCCTTCCAGATCAGGCCCCAATCCGCCGCGACCGTGGCGTCGAGCGGTTCGCCCAGCAGCGTCATGCCCAACGCGCGCGCCTGCCCGATCAGGCGCGGCAGGAAATAGCTGCCGCCGCAATCGGGAATCAATCCGATATTGACGAAGGCATTGATGAACTTCGCGCTCGCGCTCGCGACGGCGATGTCGCAGGCCAGCGCCAGCGAACAGCCCGCGCCGGCGGCAACGCCATTGACCGCCGCAATCACCGGCTGCGGCAGCGCGCGAATCTGCCGTATCACAGGATTGTAATGACGTTCGACCACACTGCGGACGGCGCGCGTGTCGTCCATCGCTTCGTGATCGGCCAAATCCTGGCCGGCGCAGAATGCGCGGCCCATACCGGTCAGTACGACGGCGCGCACGCTCTCGTCGCCGTCGAGGTCGGTCAGCGCCGCGCTCAATTCGCCCAGCATGCCGAGAGTGAGGCTGTTGAGCCGGTCCGGGCGGTTGAGCGTGAGACGCGCGATGGCGCCGTCGCGCTGGAGCAGGATGGAGGTTTCAGTCATGGTCTTTTCCCGGCGAGGGCTTTGCCATAGATAGACGACGCGGCATGCTGCGACCAGCATGAAAAGTTTGGAGGGGTGGGTTGCACAAATATCTGGCAGCGGCCGGGCTCAACGGCGCCATGGGCGTCGCGATCGGGGCCTGGGCGGCGCATGGTCTGGAAGCGCGCTTGACACCGGAGGCGCTGGAGTGGATTCGCACCGGCGCTTCCTATCAGCTCTGGCATGCCGCGGCGCTGCTCGGCCTCGCCGCGGTCGCGGGGCGGCATGTCAGCCGCCTCATCGCAGTCGCCGGAATCGGCTTCGGCCTGGGCGCCTTCCTGTTCGGCGGCTCGCTCTATCTCTATGCCTGGACCGGGCAAGGCTGGCCGGCCGCGATCACGCCGATCGGCGGCGCCTTGATGATCGCCGGCTGGCTCGCGGTGCTGGGTGCCGCATTCCGCGTGGGCCCACGGTCGTGAGAAAGATCGTGGCATTCTGGCGGGTTGGCTTTGCTCTGGCGGCCGGCATGACCAGTCCGGCAATGGCGCAAGACAGCGCCGCAGGGCCCAGCTTCGATTGCGGTGCCGCGACCGCGCCGGTCGAAGCGCTGATTTGCGGCGATGCGACCCTGGCCGAGCTCGACCGCATGCTGGCCGACGACTATCACGCCGCCCTTGCGGCCCGCTCCGGCGAGGCGCAGTCTGCCTTGCAAGAGGAGCAGCGCGCCTGGGCTGGCAACCGCTCCGTATCGTGCGGCGTCGATACCGATCCAGCGATCGAGGTCGATGATGCGATTGGTTGCCTGATCGCACTCTATCGCGCGCGCATCGCCGATCTGCAACCCGGCGAGGGCGGCGCGGATAATGCCGCCATCTCGCAATCCGGCTACGGCTGGCTGATGGGCGATTGGAACGTCGCCGCGATCCGCAAGCCGCCGGCCGATGTGGCGCGCGCCGATGCCGCGATGGCGCAGCTTGGCCGCACCCTGCGCTTCGTCGAGGCGCCGATCGCGACCCTCGGCGGAGCCATGTGTTCCTTTCCGCGCTACAGCGCCGAGCCCGCGCCCGGACCGGAATTCGGCGATCTCAGCGACTATCCCACCGCCGTGCTGGTACGGGTCAGCTGCGTGGGTATTGCGTTGTTGGATGTTGTGCGCTTGACTGATGAAAAGATCCTGGTTGGGGAGGGTGAGGTCGTTTTCGAGTTGGAGCGCCGGCGCTGATCCAGCGCCGGAAGAAGGAGAGGATGGATGACCACTGCCTTCTTCACGCATCCGGCCTGCCTTGAGCACGATACCGGGCAGGGCCATCCGGAGCGCCCGCAACGGCTCGAGGCCGTCCTGCTGGCGCTGGACGAGCCGGAATTCGCCAAGCTCGAGCGGCGCGAAGCGCCGCTGGCCGACATCGCGCACGTCACGCGCGTCCACGACAAAGCCTATGCGAACGACCTGCTGGCGCGCGTGCCGCAGCGCGGCTGGGTGGCGCTCGATGGCGACACGCTGATCTCGGCGGGCTCGGGCGAGGCCGCCCTGCGCGCGGCGGGGGCGATGGTCGCCGCCGTCGACCTGGTGCTGAAGAACGGCGCGGCCAATGCCTTCTGCGGCGTGCGCCCGCCGGGACATCACGCCGAGAGCGACATGGCGATGGGGTTCTGCCTGTTCAACAACGTCGCGATCGGCGCCGCCCACGCCTGCGCGGTGCATGGGCTGAAACGCGTGGCGATCGTCGATTTCGACGTGCATCACGGCAACGGCACGCAGCACATGTTCGAGCACGACGCGCAGATCTTCTATGCCTCCACCCACCAGATGCCGCTCTATCCCGGCACCGGCGCGCGCGGCGAACGCGGAGTCGGCAACATCTGCAACGCGCCGCTGCCGCCGTTCGCCGGCGGCGACGAGTTCCGCGACGCCTATGAGGAGATCGTGCTGCCGGCAATCGATCGCTTCCAGCCGCAGCTCATCCTGATCTCCGCCGGGTTCGACGCGCACCGCGCCGATCCGCTGGCCAGCCTGGAGCTGGAGGCGGAGGATTTCGGCTGGGTGACCGAGCGGCTGGTGGAGATGGCGGCGACCCATTGCGGCGGGCGCCTGGTCTCGACGCTCGAAGGCGGCTATGACCTCCAAGCGCTGGCGGAGAGTTCGGCCGCCCACGTGGCCGCGTTGCTCGCGGCAAAAATCTGATCTTATCAAGGACTTGCCTTCCTCCCACCGGCCTTGCTGCGGGGGGATGCCGCCGATAGAATGCCGCCCCGAATCATTGAGACTCCCCGCGTTCGACAAGCGCGGGCAATCGTTTAGAGGCATGGGAATGGCCCAGGACAAGGCGACCGGAACAGCCGTTCCGGCCGACATCGCCGCCTTGAGCTTTGAAGAGGCGCTGGCCGAGCTGCAGGAGCTGGTGAAGCGCCTGGAGCGCGGCGATAACAAGCTGGAGGAGGCGATCAAGGCCTACGAGCGCGGGGCCGCGCTGAAGCGTCATTGCGAAGCCAAGCTGCGCGAGGCGCAATTGAAGGTCGAGAAGATCGTGCTCTCCCAAGACGGCTCGGTCGGCGTCGAGCCGGCCAAGCTCGATTAGTTCACTCAGGATTTCCGCACGGATTTCATCAGGGGTTTTAGGTGTCGATCGAACGCGCATTGAACGAGGCCGCTGCGGCGGTCAATCGCACGCTGGATCAGTTGCTGCCGCCGGTGGCGGGCGCGGAGCGTCGCGTGGTCGACGCCATGCGTTACGCCACCATGGGCGGGGGCAAGCGCATCCGGCCCTATCTGGCGATCAACAGCGCCGGCCTGTTCGACGTGCATAACGATTATGCGCTGCGCACCGCGGCGGCGATCGAGATGCTGCATTGCTACAGCCTGGTGCATGACGACCTGCCGGCGATGGATGACAGCGACCTCCGGCGCGGCCGGCCGACCGTGCACAAGGAGTTCGACGAAGCGACCGCGATCCTGGCCGGCGACGGGCTGCTGACCATGGCGTTCGAGATCCTGTCGGACCCCTTGACCCATCCCGACGGCACTGTGCGCGCCGATCTGGTCCACGCGCTGGCCAAGGCCGCCGGCGCGTGCGGCATGGTGGGCGGCCAGATGATCGACCTGCTGGCGGAGAACGAGCAGCTCGACATCGGCGCCATCACGCGGCTGCAGCGGCTGAAGACCGGCGAGATCATCGCCTTTGCCTGCGAGGCCGGCGGCATCCTGGGGCACGCCGCGCCGCACATGCGCACGGCGCTGATCTCCTACGCCCACGATCTCGGCCTCGCGTTCCAGATCGTCGACGATTTGCTCGATGCCGAAGGCAACGCGGCGGAAACCGGCAAGCCGGTCGGCGCCGATGCGGCGGCCGGCAAGGCAACCTTCGTCTCGATCCTGGGGCTGGAGCGCGCGCGGGCGCAGGCCCGGCTGCTGGGCGACCAGGCCAACGGGCACCTGGATATTTTCGGTGCCAAGGCCGACCCCTTGCGCTGGATGACCGACTTCGTCATCACCCGCAAGAGCTGACTCAGCCGGATGCCGGACCCATGTCGAGCGAGCTCACGCAAGCGGCCGTCGCCGCAGACAGGCTCGCCGTGGCGCCGAACTGGCGCCGCGAGGTTCGCGACACCCTGATCCTGACCGCGCCCATCGCCGCCGCGCTGCTGGCGGAGATGGGGATGGGCGTGATCGATTATTCGATGTCCGGGCATCTCGGTCCGACCGCGCTGGCTGCGGCCGGCCTCGGGCTGCAATTGCTGTTCACGCCGATGTTCTGGGGCATGGGTGCGATCACGGCGACCGGCGCCGTTGGCGCACAGGCGCATGGCGCCGGCAATGCCGAGGCAGTGTCGGAATCGATGCGCCAGGGCTTCCTGATGGCGACCCTGCTCAGCCTTCCGATCATGGCCATCGCGCTGATCGCCCTTCCGCTCCTGCCGCTGGTCAACAAGGATGCCGAAGTGGTCGACCAGGTCGGCCGCATCATCCTGATCGGCCTGCCGTGGATTCCGCTGGTCTACTGGTTCACGGTGATCCGGAACTTCGTCACCGTGATGCAGCGGCCGGCCATCGTCAGCATATGCGCGATCGCCGGCCTGCCGGTTTCGTTCCTGTCGAACTACGCCTTCATGTACGGCAACTGGGGCGCGCCAAACCTCGGGGCCGCCGCGGTCGGCGTGACCGGCGTGATCGTTGCGCTGCTGCACCTGGTCATGATCGTGATCTATGTGGAGTCCGTGCCGGAATTGCGACGCTACCGCATCTTCGCACGCCTGCTCCACTTCAACGGCAAGATGATGGCGGAGCTGTTCCGGATCGGCATTCCCATCGCCATGTCCTATCTGTTCGAGACGGGCCTGTTCTTCACCATCACGGTCCTGATGGGCGTCATCTCGACCGAGGCGCTGGCCGCGCACAATGTGGTGCTGAACATCTGCGCGATGACGTTCATGATTCCGTACGCGCTGAGCCAGGCGGCGACGGTGCGCGTCGGCTATGCGATCGGCGCCGGGCAGCCCGAAGCGGCGCGCCGTGCCGGCTATGTCGCGATCTGGCTCGGCGTCGGCTGGATGGTGCTGGCCGCGTCGACCATGCTGACGGTGCCCAATCTGCTGACCGCAATCTATCTCGATCTGTCGGATCCGGCGAACGCGGCGGCGGCGCAACTGGCCGCCTCGCTGTTCGTCATCGCCGCGGTCTTTCAGATCGTCGATGGCACGCAGGTCACGACCCAGGGCGCGTTGCGCGGGCTCAAGGATACGAAAGTGCCGATGGTGCTGTGCGGCCTCGGCTATTGGGTGTTCGGATTGGGCAGCGGCGCGACCATGGGGTTCGCGCTTGGCTACGGTGCGACCGGGTTGTGGTGGGGCCTCGCGATCGGACTTGCGGTCTCCGCCAGCCTGCTGTTCCGGCGCTGGCAGCGCATGTCGGCGCGAATTATCCGCTGATGGCGCGGCAGCGCGCCGACAAGCTGCTGGTCGAGCGCGGCCTGGTCGAAACCCGCGCCAAGGCCCAGGCGCTGATCATGGCCGGCAAGGTGTTCAGTGCCGATCGCCGCATCGCCAAGGCCGGCGACCTGGTGGCTGAGGATGCGCCGCTGGAGGTGAAGGGCCAGGATCATCCCTGGGTCTCGCGCGGCGGGCTGAAGCTGGCGCACGCCCTCTCGCATTTCGCGCTCGATCCGAAGGGCGCGGTCGCGATCGATGTCGGCGCTTCGACCGGCGGCTTCACCGACGTGCTGCTGGCCCACGGCGCGGCCAGGATCTACGCCGTCGATGTCGGCCACGGCCAGCTCGCCTGGAAGCTGCGCACCGATCCGCGCGTCGCGGTGCTGGAGCGCACCAATGCGCGCCATCTCTCATCGAACGAGATCCCCGAACCGGTCGATTGGGTGGTGTGCGATGCCAGCTTCATCGGTTTGGAGACCGTGCTGCCGGCGGCCTTGTCGCTCACCAAGCCCCATGCCACCGCCATCGCCCTCATCAAGCCGCAATTCGAGGTCGGCCCCGCTCGCGTCGGCAAAGGCGGCGTGGTGCGCGATCCCGTACTGCATCAGGAAGTGTGCGATCGCATCCGCGCCTGGTTCGGGCGCCAGCCCGGCTGGTCGGTGATCGGTATTGTGGAGAGTCCGGTGCTAGGCCCCGAGGGAAACAAGGAATTCCTGATCGCGGCGACCAAGGAGGAATCATGAAGTTCGCTCTGACGTCCTGGCAATTCTGGGCCATTCTGTCGGCCGCCTTTGCCGCGCTGACGGCGATCTTCGCCAAGGTCGGGGTCGAGGCGATCAATTCCGATTTCGCGACCTTCGTCCGCACCATCGTCATTTTGCTGGTGCTAGCGGCAATTCTCGCCGCCACTGGCCAATGGCAGAGCCCGACATCCGTATCGGGCCGTACCTACTTGTTTCTCATTCTCTCGGGCCTCGCCACCGGCGCGTCGTGGATCTGCTATTTCCGCGCCTTGAAGCTTGGCGATGCCGCGCGCGTGGCCCCGATCGACAAGCTCAGCGTCGTGCTGGTCGCGTTGTTCGGCGCGATGTTCCTCAGCGAAAAACTGTCCGCCGCCAACTGGATCGGCGTTGCCCTCATCGCCGGCGGCGCCGTCCTTGTGGCGGCGAGATAGCCGGCGATCGATCGCTAGTCGAACCTTCCGTTGATCGCCAGCGGCGGCGACCACAGCAGCACCGCATCCGGCTGCTCGATCAATGGCCGCAGCGCGCGCGCCAGTTCCCGCGCGCCGGGCAGCAGGCCAACGGAGTCTTTGAGCGCGGGCGCCGCTGCCCCGCCGCTCATGAATTCGCCGATCAGGCTCTCCCAGCGTTCGTGCGCGGGCGGATAGGTGACCAGCGTGACCCTGGTCTCCTGCGCCAGCTTGGCTTCCTGCTTGCCGAGCTTGATCGCCATGGTGAGGCCGCCCAGTTCGTCCACCAGCCCGCGCGCCTTGGCTTCGGCGCCTGTCCAGATCTGGCCCTTGGCGGCCGCCTCCACCTTGTCCGGCGCCAGCTTGCGGCCATCGGCAACCTTGCCGGTGAAATCGGCGTAAATCTCGTCCAACCGCTTCTCCAGCCGCGCCCAGGCTTCCGGCGAATAATCGTGGTTGATGCTGTCGGTATTGGCGGCCGCGCCGGACTGCACGCCTTCGAAATGGATGTTGAGATTGGCCCACAGCTCCGTCAGCACCGGCTTGCCCGCGAACACGCCGATCGAGCCGGTGACCGTGCCCGGCTGCGCCACGATCTTGGTGGCGGGCGCGGCGATGAAGTAACCGCCGGACGCGGCCTCCCACCCGAAGCTCGCGATCACCGGAATGCCCAGCTCGCGCGCACGTGCCACTTCGCGCCAGATCGCATCGGCCGCGACATAGGAGCCGCCGGGCGAATCGATCCGGAAGATGATGGCGCGCACCCGGTCGTCGATCGCGTCGGAGAAGGCCCGCACGATGGTATCGGAGCCGAGATTGGTGGTGTCGCCGAACGGATCGCCTTCGCTGTCGCCGAGGGTCACGGCGCCGTTGCCGCGGATGATCGCGAACCTGGGCGCACTGCTGGAGAGTTCCGGAATCTGCGCGGCATAGTCGGCGATGTCGACCGAGGCATCCTCGCCCAGCACGCCATAGGTGACGGCCGCCGCCTGGTCCCAGTAGTTGAGCTCGTCCACCATGCCTTCCTTCTTGGCGTCCGCCGCGCTCCACGGCGAATTGTCGATCCAGCTTCGCACCTTGCCCGCATCCTTCTTGCGATCGGCGGCGATGCCGTCGATCACTTGCGTCAGCCAGGAATCGGTGAGTTGCTGCAGGTTCTGGCGCAGCGGCGCGGGCATGGCGGTCTCGGTGAACAGATCGGGCGCGCCCTTGAATTCCTTGCGCTTGCTGACGCGCGGCTGCACGCCCAGCCAATCGAGGGCGGCGCGCATGAAGGGCTGCTCCAGCATGAATCCGATCAGCCCGACCTCGCCCGAGGGCTGCAGGAAAATCCGGTCGGCGCTGGCCGCGACGTAGTAGTGCAAGGTGCCGTCGCCCCCCTCGCCGAAGGATTCGGCGAAGGCGTGGATCGGCTTGCTGCTGTTGTGGAACTGCGCGACCGCGTCGCGGATCTCCTGCGCCTCGGCCATGTTGAGAGGTCCACGCCCGACCTTCAGCATCACGCCCTTCACGCGTCCGTCGTTCGCCGCCGCATCCAGCCCCAGCACGATATCCTCGATTGTCGGCTTGCCTGTGGGCGCGAAGGGAAACCTGACATGCTCCTTCGCCAGCCCTTCGCTGAGATCGATGGTGAGCACCGCCTGGTCGGGGATCTTGACGCTGGGCCGTGCCAGCTGATCGAAGAACAGGAACCCGATGACGACCGCGGCGATCACCCCAATGCCGAGCAGCGCCAGCAGCCAGAAGATGAACCGCACGACAAACCGGAGAATTCCCATTGCGCCAATCCGTCTTTTTGTGTTGCTCCTGAGCGGGCGCCATCATAAGCCAGCTTTATTGCCTCTGTCCTGACGATCGAACCGGCATGAGCCGCACAGACAACGAAATTTTCGACAAGGTCGAATTGGTCACGACCGCCATGGGCGGGCAGGGCGACGCCATCGCGGACTGGCGGGGCAAGCGGGCGTTCGTGCCGTTCGCGCTACCGGGCGAACGGGTCCGCGCAAACCTGCGTCCGGCGGCGGGCGGTGATCTGACCGCCAGCGAGATCGAGATCCTCGCAGCGGCGCCGGATCGCATCGCCCCACCCTGCCGGCATTTCGGAACATGCGGCGGCTGCGCCTTGCAGCATTGGGCGGTGCCGGCCTATCGCGCCTGGAAGATCGATCTGGTGCGCCAGGCGCTCGGCCATCGCGGGCTTGCGCTGCCGAAGCGCCTTGAAACGGTGTTCGTCCCCAGGGCGACCCGCCGGCGCGCGGAGTTCGCGGCCGCGAAGCAAGGGGCGGAGATCCTCCTCGGGTTCCATGCGAGCGGCAGCAGCGCGATCGTCAACCAGCTCGAATGCCCGATCCTGGTTCCGGCGCTGAGCGAACTGGAGCCGCGGCTTCGCGGCGCACTGCGCGCGCTGCTGCGCGAGGGCGAAGGCGCCGATGTCCTGGCGACCGAATCCCTGACCGGCATCGACCTGCTGATCTCCGCCGACGATGCGCCCAACGCCGCGCGGCGCCAGGCCCTGGTGCGGTTCGCCGCCGACAGCAACGTCGCGCGCATCGGCTGGCAGGCGAAACGCGGAACGCCGGAGCCGATCGCGCTGTTGCAGTCTCCGCAGGTGCGGTTCGGCGAGGTGCTGGTGGATCTGCCGATGCCCTCGTTCCTGCAGCCGAGCGCGGCGGGCGAAGCGGCCTTGAAGGGCGCGATCCTCGCGATGATCGGAAAGCCGAAGCGGATCGTGGAGCTCTATGCCGGTTGCGGCACCTTCACGTTCGATCTGGCGAAGATCGGCAAGGTGCATGCCGTCGAGGGCAGCAAGCCCGCGCTCGCGGCATTGGACCAGGCGGCGAAGCGCGCGCAGCTGAGTGGACGGATCACGACCGAAGCGCGCGACCTGGAGCACGCGCCGCTGACGTTCCAGGAGCTGAAGACCTGCGATGCCTTGGTGTTCGACCCGCCGCGCGCCGGCGCCAAGGCGCAATCGGAGATGCTGGCGAAAGCGCGCGTGAAGCGGATCGTCGGAATCTCCTGCAATCCCGCCACCTTTGCGCGCGACGCCCGCGCGCTGGTGGATGGCGGCTACGACCTTACCGCCATGACCATCGTCGACCAGTTCATCTGGTCATCGCATGTCGAGCTGGTGGCGGAGTTCCGGCGGCGGTAAAAACCGCCGCCGGGCTCGCGTTACTGGCCGAACGTGAATTGCAGCGTGAAGGGCAACTTGCCGCCGCCGTTGTTCGGCGCGATGGTGATGGTGCCCGGACCCTTCGGAACCGGCGACTTGTTGTTCTTCGCCTGCTGCTGCTTCTCCGCGGTCGCTTCGTTGTTGCTCTCGTCATCCTCCGGGATGACCTCGCCCGCATCGGCGGTCATCGTCAGCTGGTAAGTGCCGGCGCCCCAGACCAGATTGTTCCAGAACGCCAGATCGTGCTCGAAGGTTTCGCCCGGCTCCAAAGCCGGCACGTTGATCACCGCCGCGTTGGGATAGGCCGCGTCCTCATAGGCCGCCATGCCGGGGTCCTCCGCGCAGCCGCCGCCACTGGTCTTCTGGCAGACGATGATGAGCTGCGATGCCTCGGCCGCCTGATCGCCCATGTTGGTGACCGCCGCGTGGCCGTTGGTCGCGAGGGTGCTGGCATCCGGTACCAGGTCCGCTCCCGCGAACGCCGCGCCGCTGCTCGCCGTCAGGATAAGCATGCTGGCCGCCATCAGGCGGGTCTTGGAACTGCGGAACATGACGACCTCCTTGGTTGTCTGCCCCTTGGTCGAGGGGCCGGCGGAGGGCGTTCGGGCGCAGAGTGTGACAGGGCGCACAAATCGGGCGGTACCGGTGCGCCACTCCCTAACACTACTCCGTCATGGCAAGGCTTGGCCTTGCCATGACGAGTGAGTGAATGGCTGTCGTGGAGCGCTCGCCCTAGGGTCCGGGCTCAATTGATCCACCAAGTCAGGGTTGCGGCCAAGAGGACGGTTGAGAGGAAGATGTCGGCGCGCTTGTCGTAGCGAGTGGCGACGCGGCGGAAGTCTTTGAGGCGACAGAACATCCGCTCGATGACATTGCGGCCCTTATAGGCGGTTTTGTCGTAGCGATGGGGATGCTTGCGGGTTGGGTTAGGCGGAATGACCGCTTTGATCCGCCGCTCCGCGAGCTGTTCGCGCAAGCTCCTGGCGTCGTAGGCGCGGTCAGCGAGGAGCCTATTGGGCCGATGCCCCATGGCGAGCAGACTGCGCGCGCCTTCAAGGTCGTGGACGTTCCCGGCGGTAATCAACAGGGCGTGCGGTCGGCCGATCTCGTCGGTCAACGCATGGATTTTGGTCGTTTGTCCGCCGCGTGAGCGGCCGATGGCGTTGTTGAAGGCCCCCCTTTTGCGCCCGCGGCCGAGCGGTGGGCTTTGATGTAGGTGGAATCCACCGAAGCC
>DASYRS010000371.1:0-5196 GCA_036004205.1 Dongiaceae bacterium | reverse complement strand
TTCGGCAAGACAGATATCGCGCAGCAAATGGCTGGAACGCTGGTCCCAGGGAATTTGCTTCTCCCGGGCCGGGCGGTCGAACAGCCAGGCCCGCAAACGATGGCGCCAGGAATGCTGCCTGGGTGCGCAGGCGGAAAGTTTCCGGAATTCAACGACTTGTGTCATCTGTAGACCTGTTTGTCTCTGTCGAGGCCAAATCTGGCTTATGTCTCGGTGATGAATTTGCTCTCGACATTGCCGGCATTCAAACCGATCCTCAGGGGAAGAGCATAAAGCCACCTTATGGATCGCGATGTCCCGATTGCCGCCTTTGTCCGCCATCCGGGCCTTCGAGGCCGCCGCCCGCCACGGCAGCTTCACCAAGGCGGCGGAGGAGCTGGGCATGACCCAGGCCGCCGTCTCCTATCAGGTGAAGCTGCTGGAGGACCGGGTGGGGACGCCCCTGTTCCTGCGCCAGCCGCGCCGGGTCGTGCTGTCCGAGGCCGGCAAGCGCCTGGCGCCGGCGGTGGCGGAGGCGTTCCAGCGCCTCACCGCCGCCTTCGCCAGCTTGCGCGAGACCGACGAGCACGTGCTGTCGGTCAGCGCGGTCAACACCTTCTGCACCAACTGGCTGGTGCCGCGCCTCGGCACCTTCCAGATGGCGCATCCCAACATCGCCGTGCGGCTGGAGGCGTCGCATCGCGTGGTGGATTTCGGGATCGAGGAAATCGACCTCGCGATCCGCAGCGGCAAAGGCGATTGGCCGGGCTTGAAAGCGTACCAACTATTTCCGGTCGATCTGACGGCGGTCGCCAGCCCGGAGTTCCTGAAGCGCGCCGGGCGCATCGAGCGCGCGGAGGATCTGCTGCCGCTGCCGCTGCTCGATTGCAACGATGAATGCTGGCAGCGCTGGTTCGCGCATGCCGGCGTCACCGATCTGCCGCCGCTGAAAGGCCCAGTGCTGCAGATGCAAACCCAGCAGATGATCGGCAGCGCGGCGATGGCGGGGCAGGGAATCGCGCTGGTGACGCCCGCCTTGTTCGACACCGATCTTGCCGCCGGCCGCCTGGTCCAGATCTTCCCGATCGTGGTTTCGCATCAGGATCTGGAATACTGGCTGGTCTATCCGGCGGAGCGCCAAAACTCTGCCAAAATCAAGGCCTTCCGGGATTGGATTCTGGACGAAGTGGCCAAGGACCGCGCCGCCAAGGAGCGCAGCGCCTCCCGGCTCGCGATCATGTGATCCACCTCACGCAGAGTTGGGCCGCGGGTTTTCCGCCCGCGACTAGATTCATCTGCAGCAATGCCGCGGGTGGGGTTTCATGATTTCCGTTCGATATCGCGTCCTGACGGTCGCCATGCTGGCTTTGGCCGGCTGCGCGCCGGCGAGCTATAGCCAGCCGGGCTACCAGGTTCAGCCGGGCGCGGTCGTCTACGGCAATGCGCCCGGCTACAACGCCAACCCGGGATACGGCTATGGCGGCGGATTCGGTTCGAGCTACGGCAACAACGATGGCCCGATCTTCCATCCCGCGCGCAACCTCACCTGCGACCGGGCGCGCAATCTCTGCTACGACCGCTTCGGCCTCGACTACTATGCCACCGCGCGCTATTTCGGCGAGCAGGCTGCTAACCGCACGGTCAGGAAATATGGCGAGCAGGTGTTCCTGTTCGCGCCCAAGCGCGGCGTCAGTTGCGACCGGCGCACGCGCTCCTGCTCCGATGCCGGCGGGCTCGATGTCGATCTGACCGAGGATTATTTCGGCAACAAGGCGGAGCACAAGGTGAGCGACTGGCTGGAGGCGGACAGCTTCAAGCCGGAGAGTCACGTGACCTGCGTCACCGCGACCAAGGTCTGCTCCGACAAGAAGGGGCCGAGCATCACCCTGACCCAGATCTATTTCGGCCGCGCCGCGGCACAGGAACTTGCCGACCAGCTCGGCCCCGGCGCGCCCGGCTATATGCGCGCGCCCGAACAACCTGCCTCCAACCCCGCGCCGGTCGAAGCGCCGCAAGCGGAAAGCCAGCCCGATCAAGGCATGCCGCCGGTTGCCAGCGCTCAGCCGCTGCCGGAGGCGGAGCCAAGCGCACCGCCGCCGGTGACGGAGCCGAGTGTCGCGCCGCTGGAGGATGCGGGACCGATCGTCGAGCCGGCGCAGCCGGAAGAGCCGATGCCTCAGCAGCAAAGCGAATCGACGCCCGAGCCGGCGATCGCGGAACCGGCGCTGGCGCCCGAGGCAGCGCCGGCACCGGAGCCCATGCCCGCGCCGGAGCCGGTGGCCGATGCGGCGCCCGCCGAGCCCGCGCCGGCAGCAGGGCAGGGCGACGGCGCCTGCGCCGATCCGCAAGGCTGCACCGCTCAATAATCCGTGAAGTGCTGGCCGACGCTAACGATTGAGTGATCGCCCCACGCGGATGCGTCGGGAACGAGCCCGGACAGCGTTGGTTGGGTGAGAGTACATCTGAAGCAGGGAAAAGGGTGCTGCGATGTTCTTGCGTCGATCCTATGCGATTGCGGTTGCCGCCTTGGCGTTGATCGGCTGTGCCACCAGCAGCTTCGCCGACAACTACAACCAGTATCCGGGCGGATACTACAACAGCCAGAATTACGACTGGCTCGGCTACAATGCCGACGTCGGCAACAACTCAAGCCGCTATATCCACCCGGCCCGCAACGTGACCTGCGATCGCGTCCGCGATGTCTGCTACGACCGCTATGGCCTCAGCTACCACGCCACCGCGCGCTATCTCGGCGAGCGCGAAGCCAACAAGGCCTACAAGCACTACGGCAACCAGGTATTCCTGTTTTCGCCGCAGCGCGGCGTCGTCTGCGACCGGCGCACGCAGACCTGCTCCGGCGCAAACTGGTCGCCTTATGGCAATGTGCAGCGTCCGCGGGTGCAACTCGAAAAGGGCAACTTCGGCGCGATCGGCTCGACCAGGAAACTTGCGAGCCAGCAGAACCGCTATTGGCCGGGCGACGCCTGCTCGCTGCAGGGATGCGCCAACAGGTAGCGCCTTAAGGCCGGCTTCATGCCTTCGTGGCTGGCCTTGAGGCCGAGCCCCTCCTAGAACGAACAGGGTCACGCCAGTCCCGCCCTTGGGCGCGGGGTGATCGCGAGGTGTCACGAATGAGTGATCGTCCCCCGCCAATCCGCACGGGAACGAACCGGGGCGTCGTTGTTTACGTGACGGGTTCGGGACAGCGACGGGTGGTCAAGATGCTCGTGCGATGCTGTGTGGTGGTGGTTGCGGCGGCGCTGGCTGGCTGCGTAAGCAGCGGCTATAGCGGGGGCAATGATTACTATCCGGGCGAGGCGTATTACGGTGGCCCCTACGGTCCCTATTACGGCGGCGGGCTCGGCTACGATCCCTATTTTGACGATTACGACGACGACTACGACCGCTACTTCCACCCCGCGCACAACGTGACCTGCGATCGCGCACGCGATACCTGCTATGACCGCTACGGCGTGAGTTACGACGACACGGCGCGCTATCTTGGCGAGCGCGAGGCAAATCGGGCCTACCACAAATACGGCGACAAGGTGTTTCTGTTCTCTCCGCAGCCCGGCGTTACCTGCGATCGGCGCACCCAGGAATGTTCGAATGGGCACTGGCCGGTTCGCGTGCATAGCGCCGCGCCTGATGGCTTGCGACGGATCGAGCCGGGCAACAAGGGCTCGATCGGGTCAGGCTCCCGATTTGCGGATCAAGGCGAGCCGGTGTGGCCGGTAGCTCCGAGCCTGCAGAACAACGACAAGGCGGTGACCAAGCACGTGTCGCCGCCGGTGGAGGCGCAGCCGATGGCGGTACAGCCGCAGCGCCTTGGCAATAATGGCGATACCGGCGTGGCGCGGCCGTCCGCGAAAGCGACATCCGACGATTCGAACCGCCCGAACCAACGGCCAATCCTCAACTCAGGCGACAAGCCCAGTGCCAGCGGTGGCGGCAACGGCGGCGGCAATGCGTGTCCGCCGCTGGGCTGCAAATGATCGCATCTACAGCGACAGCTTCATGCCTTCGTGGCTGGCCTTGAAGCCGAGCCGCTCATAGAAGCGGTGAGCATCCTTGCGGCTCTTGTCGGTGTAGAGCTGGACCAGGCTGCAGCCGCGGCGTCGGCACTCCGCGATCCCCCATTCGAACATTGCCGCTCCGATCCCGCCGCCGCGCTTTGAACGGGCAACCCGCACGGACTCGATCTGGCCGCGCCAGGCGCCGCGCCGCGAGATGCCGGGGATGAAGGTGATCTGCATGCAGCCGATCACTGTTCCATCCTGCTCCACCGCCACCAGCATCTGGTTGGTGTCGCGCTCGATCGCCGCGAACGCGTCGAGGTAGCGCTGGTCGAGCGGCAGGCTGGCATCCTCCCGCGCCTGGCCGAGCTGGTCGTCGGCGATCATCGCTATCACGGCGGGCAGGTCGTCGCGGGTGGCGGGTCGAAACTTCAATGCGGTCATCGTCGGTCCTTTTTGGAATCGCTCGCCATCATAACCGATGGTCGAGAGCACCTCGGACTGCTATGCTTTCGACACCGCCTTTCGCGGGCGATTGAACGATTGTGCGGCGGTTCAATTTGCCCAGCGCACGGCGCGGTCGGCAGCCCAAGCGCGGTCTGCCATGGGCGTGGCGGTGTGCTGCCGCAGCGCGCGAGCTTTGGCTCATAATCTATTCATAATGCGGCATAAAATCCGGCGCGGCGATGTCGCGCGGGAATCCGCCTTCAAAGCTTGCTTTATAGTGTTTTGATCCCATTTCTGAATAATCCCGCGTCACCTCGCCGCGGAATCGCGCTATGTTTTTGCATCCGCACGACGCGCGCTGATGAGCGCGCGGAGAGCGGGGACTGCCCACTTTTCGGGAGGCAGGGGACGGATGGGACGGCTCACGACGCACGTGCTGGACACCGCGCTCGGGCGACCGGGCGCAGGGATCGCGATCGCGCTGTATCGGGTGAGCGCATCCGGCGCGCGCGAGAAGCTGGGTGATTTCACGACCAACGCGGACGGCCGCTGCGACCGGCCGCTGCTGGAAGGCGCCGCCTTCACGATGGGGGTTTACGAGCTGGTTTTCGCGGCCGGCGCCTACTTCGACCGCGCCGGGTTGACGCTGCCCGACCCTAAGTTCCTGGACGACGTGACGATCCGCTTCGGCATCGCCTCGGCCGAGCAGCACTACCACGTGCCGTTGCTGCTCTCTCCCTATGCCTACTCCACG
>DASYRS010000370.1:0-4280 GCA_036004205.1 Dongiaceae bacterium | reverse complement strand
TACCAAGGTCGGTCGCGGCTATCGGGCAACGGCGCAGGATCCGCGCATGGCCGCGCTGGTTGGTGTCAATGTCGACCGGACGATCGGCGTTGCCTTCCTGATCGCCGGCGGGATGACCGGCATCGCGGGCGTATTCGCCGCCCTGCAATATCAGATCGTCGACTTCGACATGGGCTATGTGATCGGCTTCAAAGCCCTGGCCGCGGCGCTTCTGGGCGGCATCGGATCGCTCGAAGGGGCATTTCTGGGCGGGATGCTGATCGCCGTGATCGAGACCTATGCGGGCATGGCTCTTGGTTATGAATGGCGGGAATTGGCGGTTTTCTCGACCATGGCGCTGGTCTTGATCTTTCGGCCCGGCGGACTTTTCGGCACCTTGCGCAACGCTCCAGCGGACGAGCGGGTGTGACGGAGGCTCCGGCAAGCGGGGACTTGCCGTTAGTCGAGTCGTTGATTAGGGTCCGCGGTGCGGTAACGCATTGCCGAGCAACGGCAACGCGACAAGAAATGGTTGGCAGGAAGTGCTTTAGACACCCGTCCGGGTTTGCATCCGGGTGGCGATCCCAGGAACTGACGGTCGCGGCGCGGAACGGCGGCCGGGCTGCTGGTGCGGTTAGGTCCGGTCCGGGGTAGGGGGAACGTTGGAAGTCTTTATTCAGCAGTTGGTCAACGGGCTGACGCTCGGGGCGGTCTACGGTCTCATCGCGATCGGCTACACGATGGTCTACGGGATCATCGGGATGATCAACTTCGCCCACGGCGACATCTACATGATCGGCGCGTTCAATGCCCTGATCGCCTTTCTGCTGCTGTTTGGATTTGGCGTCAGCTGGGTTCCGCTGGCCGTCGTGCTGGCTCTCATCGCCTCGGTCGTAATCACGGCCGCCTATGGTTGGACCGTCGAACGCGTCGCCTATCGTCCGCTGCGCAATTCAACCCGTTTGGCGCCGCTGATTTCGGCCATAGGAATGTCGATCATCCTGCAGAACTACGTGCAGCTGTTGCAGGGTGCGCGCAACAAGCCGTTGCCCAGCCTGATCCACGGCGGGTTCACGATCTTCGAAGGCAATGATTTCGAGGTGACGATCCGCTACCTGCAGATCGGCATTGTCGTGGTGACGGTCCTGCTGATGATCGGCTTCACGCTGCTGATCACCCGGACCGCCCTCGGCCGGGCGCAGCGCGCCACCGAGCAGGATAAGAAAATGGCGGCGCTGCTAGGCGTCAACGTCGATCGCACGATCTCGCTCACCTTCGTGATCGGCGCCGCGCTGGCCGCCGTCGCCGGCGTGATGGTTCTGCTCTATTACGGCCAGATCGACTTCTACATCGGCTTCCTCGCGGGCATTAAAGCGTTCACCGCCGCGGTGCTGGGCGGCGTCGGTTCCTTGCCCGGCGCCATGGTCGGCGGTGTGCTGATCGGACTGATCGAAGTCTTCTGGTCCGGTTACTTCTCGGTCGAATACAAGGATGTCGCCACGTTTTCGATCCTCGTGCTGGTGTTGATCTTCCGGCCGACCGGGCTGCTCGGCCGGCCTGACCTGGAGAAAGTGTAGGGATGTCGGCAGCCGCGCTCCACCCGATCGACTATCCGAAGCTCGTCAGAACCGCGGCCGGCGCGGGCATATTGACGCTGGTCCTCGCCAGTTTCGTGGTCGGGATTGAAACCATCAGCAGTACCGGCGCGCTGACCTACGACACGCGGTTCCGCGCCGTCATCTGCGCGGCGATCGGGGTTGCGATCGTCTATTTCCTGGTTGGCATGCTGAAGGCGGGACGGCCGGTGCCGGCGCTGCTCGGCGGCGCGGCGCTGCTCGTCGTCCTGGGCGGGCTGACCTGGGCGAAGGGCGCCGGCCTTGCCGTGGGCGAGCTCGTGCCCTTCGCTTCGCCGGTGATCAATTGGGGCGTGATGCTGGTGCCGGCATCCTTGGTATTGCGCGCCATCGTGACCATGGGCTCCGGCACCCAGGCCGAAGCGGAGAGCCGATCCCACCGGCGCTCAAAAAGCTTTGGCGAGTTCTATCTGCGCTACAACAACGCCTTCGCCGTCATCCTCATCGTGGCCGCGGTGTTGCTGCCGTTCACGCCGATCGCGGACCGCCGGCTGATTGATGTCGCCACCTTGGTGCTGACCTACATCATGCTCGGCTGGGGCCTCAACGTCGTCGTCGGGCTCGCCGGGTTGCTCGATCTCGGATATGTCGCGTTCTACGCCGTCGGCGCGTACAGCTATGCGATGCTGTCGGTCCACTTCGGGCTCAGCTTCTGGCTCGCTTTGCCGCTTGCCGGCGCCCTGGCGGCGAGCTTCGGGCTGCTCCTCGGTTTTCCGGTGCTGCGGCTGCGCGGCGACTACCTCGCCATCGTCACGCTTGGGTTCGGCGAGATGATCCGCGTCATCATCATCAACTGGTGGTGGTTCACCGGCGGCCCGAACGGCATCAACAAGGTGGCGCGACCGTCCTTCTTCGGGCTCGGCTTCGAGCGCACGCCGGCGGCGGGCGAAGCTACGTTCAGCAGCTTCTTTGGCATCGATTACACGCCGAATCAGCGCGTGTTCTTTCTCTACTTCGTCATCCTGGCCTTCGCGCTCCTCACGAATTTCTTTACGCTGCGCATCCGCAAGCTTCCGATCGGCCGGGCCTGGGAGGCGCTGCGCGAGGATGAGACCGCTTGCCGCGCGCTCGGCATCAATCCACGCAATACGAAGCTGACGGCCTTCGCCATCGGCGCCATGTTCGCCGGCATGGCCGGTTCCTTCTTCGCCGCCCGCCAGGGCTTCGTCAGCCCGGAAAGCTTCGTGTTCCTGGAATCGGCCGTCATCCTGGCGATCGTCGTGCTCGGCGGCCTCGGCAGCCAGATCGGCATCGTGCTGGCGGCGGCGGTGCTGATCGGTCTGCCGGAATTCTTCCGCCAATTGCAGGACTACCGCATGCTCGCCTTCGGTATCGGCATGGTGCTGATCATGATCTGGCGACCGGGCGGCCTCTTGGCACATCGGGATCCGACCATCTTCCTCAACAAGGGCAAGACGAAGCAGTGAACGACAAGCCATTGCTCTCGGTCGAGCATCTGACCATGCGGTTTGGCGGCCTGGTCGCTGTCGACAGCGTTTCCTTCGTCGCGAAGAACGAGCAGATCACCGGCGTGATCGGCCCGAACGGCGCCGGCAAGACGACGGTGTTCAATTGCCTGACCGGCTTCTACAAGCCCACGGTCGGGCGGCTGGCATTGAGCGGCGCGCGGGGCGAGTTCCTGCTGGAGCAGATGGAAGGCTACCTGATCGGTCAACGCGCCGGCGTGGCGCGGACGTTCCAGAATATCCGGCTGTTTGCCGGCATGTCGGTGCTGGAGAACCTGGTCGTCGCCCAGCACAACAAACTGATGCGCGCCTCGGGATTGACGTTTGCCGGGTTGCTGGGCCTGCCGGTCTATCGCCATGCGGAAAGGGACGCGGTCGAGAAGGCCAAGCACTGGCTCAATAAGGTCGGCCTGACGGAGATGGCGGATTGGAATGCCGGCAACCTGCCATATGGCGGGCAGCGCCGGCTGGAGATCGCGCGCGCGATGTGCACCGAGCCGGTGCTGCTCTGCCTGGACGAACCGGCGGCCGGATTGAACGCGCGTGAGTCGGCCGAGCTCAATCAGCTGCTGCTCTCCATCCGCGACGAGCACAAGATCGGCATCCTGCTGATCGAGCATGACATGTCGGTGGTCATGGGAATTTCGGATCACATTGTCGTCCTGGAATACGGGCGCAAGATTTCCGATGGCAGCCCGGCGCAGGTGCGCGCCGACCCGGCGGTGATCCGCGCCTACCTGGGCGAGGTCGACGAAGACATGCCTGCCAAAGGCACGCGGAGGTAGATGCCATGGCGGCAATGCTGGAGATCTCCGGTGTTCACACGTTCTACGGCCACATCGAAGCGCTCCGAGGCGTTGATCTGAGCGTCGGCCAAGGCGAGATCGTCACGCTCATCGGCGCCAACGGAGCAGGCAAGTCGACGCTGCTGATGACGATCTGCGGCACGCCGCAGGCGCGCGAGGGCGCCATTCGCTTCGAAGGCCAGGACATCACGCGCCTGCCGACTTTCGAGATCATGCGCAAAGGCATCGCGCAATCGCCCGAGGGCAGGCGGATCTTTCCGCGCATGACGGTGATCGAGAATCTTCAGATGGGCGCGGTCACGGCCGACCCCGCGCATTTCGCGAGCGACCTGGAGAAGGTGCTGGCGCTGTTCCCGATCCTGAAGCAGCGCAAGGAGCAGCGCGGCGGCACGCTT
>DASYRS010000369.1:0-11339 GCA_036004205.1 Dongiaceae bacterium | reverse complement strand
GGCGGCGCTCACCAGCATGGCGCGCGCGAGGGCCCCCGCCTTGCGGTAACGGTCGAAGGACGAGAACATCGCCGACGATCCGCCGGTGCCCTGCGCCACCCCGCCCCAGGCGAGGTTGCCGTAATACTTGACGTTGCCGGCGCCGCCTTCGACCCGGAGCTGGTCGCGGTCGGCTTCCAGCTCTTCGGCCACCAGGGTGGCGATGCCGAAATAGGAGCCCTGGCCCATATCCATGTGGGCCGAAAGGATCGTCACCGTATTGTCGGGCGCGATCGTGACATAGCCATTGAAGGGGTTGAGCTCGGCCTTGGCCTCGTCCGCCCGTGCGCCCGGCACGCGGAAGGAGATGGAAAGGCCGGCCCCGGCGACCGCGGCCCCGACCAGGAACTGGCGGCGGCTGGGCTTGAAGGTTTCGGATTTCAGTTTGAGCGGGAGCATGGCGTCACCTCATCCCAGCATCTTGGCTGCTTCGTGAATGCCGGCGCGGATGCGGTGATAGGTGGCGCAGCGACAGAGATTGCCGCTCATCGCCGCATCGATGTCCGCATCGGTCGGTTTCGGGTTGTCGGTCAGCAAGGCGGTCGCCGCCATCACCTGGCCCGACTGGCAATAGCCGCATTGCGGCACGTCCAGTTGCGTCCAGGCGGTCTGCACCGCCTCGGCCACCTTGCCGTTCAGCCCCTCGATCGTGGTGATCTTGGTGCCTTCGACGTCGGAGAGCGGCGTGATGCAGGAGCGGATCGGCACGCCGTCCTGGTGCACGGTGCAGGCGCCGCATTGCGCCATGCCGCAGCCGAATTTCGTGCCCGTCAGCCCGACCACGTCGCGAATTGCCCACAAAAGCGGCATGTCGGGGTCGGCATCGACCTCACGGACTTGCCCGTTGATGTCAAGTTTCATTGAATGCTCCTGCGCAGGAAGGCAGCTATGTCTGGAATGACCGAGGCGGCTTCAAATCTCCCAGAGACCGCACCGGTGATTCAGCGATTTGGGTAGTCAATTGCAACTGTGCAAGAGCGGATTGCTTGCGCGCGCGACGTTTGCGCAAAAAAATTCAATGACGAGGTGCAAAACGCGTTTACTGAGGATATGCCCGCAGAATGGCCGCAAGTCGATTGCGGTCTTCGACGCATCAGGCCGGCGATTCGCGGGGAACGGCGAGGTGACGGCTAATCAGCATGCCACGCAGCCTCGTTCATCCGATCAGCAAGCGCCGACGTAAGTCGGACGGGGCGCGCGCTGCCTTCCCCCAAACGCGGCGCGCCATCAGACGGCCGGCACGGAGCCCTCCACGCCGGGCGTTCGGCTCGACCCGCCGCATCCGGTTGCCCGCCAGTTGCCCACGCGCAGCAGAAATGTTACTGTGATATCACAAAATCCGTTTCCTATAAAAAACTAACAAACGTTACAGGGCGGCGTCATGAAGGGTGGCCTGAAGTCCGGGCAGCGCGAGGTGCTGGAGACGAAAGTCTTGCAGCCGCTGCGCGAAGGCTATGACCGGCTGACCAAGACCGAGAAGAAGCTGGCGGGCTATCTGCTGTCGCGGCCCGATTGCCTGCTGCTGGAAACCGCGGCCACCATCGCCGGCAATGTCGGCGTCAGCCCGATGACCGTCGGGCGCTTCCTGCGCAAGCTCGGCTTCGATGGCCTCAGCGACATGCGCCACCAATTGAAGGCCGACCTCTACGGCCCCGACGGCGCCAGCCTGTGGTCGATCGACCGCCGCTACCAGGCATTCACCCGGCGCGAGAAGGAGCATTTCAGCCTGCAGGACAGCCTGGATGCGGAGCTCGCCGCGATCCGGCAGGCTTATGAACTCACCACTACCCCGCTGTGGGCGCGCACGGTGGACTCATTCGCCCATGCCGACCGCGTTTTCATCAGCGGCCTGCACATGGCGCGCGGCCTCGCGCTCGAATTCGTCAGCCGGCTCGAATATATCCGCCCCGGGGTGCATCTCGCCGACGGGCAGAACGGGCACTATGCCGACGTGCTGCTCGACGATGCGGCGCGGGTCGCGTTCCTGCTGATCGATTTCTATCGCTACGACAAGGCGACCCAGCGCGCCGCCGAACTCGCCAAAAGGCGCGGCCACGAGCTCCACATCATCGCCGACGATTACTGCCTGTGGGCGCACAAGATCACCGACCGGGTGTTCAACCTGCCGACCAGCACGGGGCTCTATTGGCATTCGACGGCGGCGATCAGCGCGCTGCTCAATCTCCTGGTCAACGACGTGATCCGCCAGCTCGGCAAGGCGGTCCCGAAGCGCATCGACAAGGTGCTGCAGGCGCAGAAGAGTTTCGACCAGTTCGCGGAGGATCTGTGAGCGACGGCGCAGCCCTGCTGATCGGCACCAGGCAAGGCAGCGTATCGCTGATCGGCGGGGCAATCCTGTGCCTGCCGCTGATCGCGCTGGCTGTCCTGTTCGAAACCATGACCGGCGCCGGCCTGCAGCGCACCTACACCTTGTTCCTGATCAATCTCATCGCGGTCATCGGGCTCGGCATCTTCTCCGGCAATTCCGGGATCCTGAGCTTCGGCCACGTCGCCTTCATCGGCCTCGGCGCCTACATCTCCGGCCTCTTGACCCTGCCGGTCGCGACCAAGGCGAGCGCGCTGCCGCATCTGCCGGCGTTTCTGGCGAGCATCGAATGGGGATTGCCGGCGGCGTTGCTGGCGACCCTGATCTGCGTCGGCATGTTCGGCGCGCTGATCGGCGTGCCGATCACACGCATGGGCGGGGCGGCCGCGGTTATCGCCACGCTCGGCCTGCTGCTGATCGTCCATGGCATCATCATCGGCGCCAGCGATTTCACCCGCGGCAGCAACGCGTTCCTCGGCGTCGCCAAGAAGACCGACCTCTGGGTGGCGCTGGTCGTCGCGGTTCCGGTCCTCCTTGTCGCGCGCTGGTACCGCGATTCCCGACGCGGATCGCAGCTCCGTGCCAGCCGCGAGGACGAATTGGCCGCCCGCGCCATCGGCATCGACGTGGTCAAGATGCGGCTCGGCGCCTGGATCGTCAGCGCGATGATCTGCGCGGCGGCCGGCGCTCTGCTGGCGCACTTCCTCGGCGCCTTCTCGCCCTCCAAGTTCTATTTCGACGATACCTTGACCCTCCTCACCATGCTGATCGTCGGCGGCATGACGACGGTCTCGGGCGCCCTCTGCGGCGCGGTGCTGGTGACGCTGACCATCGAGATCCTGCGGCGGGTCGAAGGCGGCGTCGACCTGCTCGGCTGGCAGACGCCGGAGCTGTTCGGCCTCACGCAAGCCGGCCTCTGCCTCATGATCCTCCTGGTCATGTATCGCCGCCCCGCAGGCCTGTTCGCGCGCGAGATCGGCGAGCGTTGGCTGCGCCGCGCCGCGACCGGACCAGAGGCCGGCAACGACCTCTCGGTCGCCGCCACGGGCGCGCTGACGATCGAAGGCGCCACCAAGAATTTCGCCGGCCTGCGCGCGCTGGAGAATGTCAGCGTGACGGTGCGGCCGGGCGAGATCGTCGGCCTGATCGGTCCCAACGGCTCGGGCAAGACCACCTTGCTCAACCTCGTCTCCGGCGTGCTGTCGCCCAGCGCGGGGCGCGTTACGATCGACGGCGCCGACGCGACGCACTGGCCGGCGCACAAGGTGGCGCAAGCCGGCATCGGCCGCACCTTCCAGAACATCCGCCTGTTCGGGCATCTGAGCGTGCTGGAGAATGTCGAGATCGCTGCGACCACGCGCGCAAGCGGCGGGGCGGACCAGGCGCGCGGCCTGGCGCGGCAATTGCTGGCGGAGTTCGGCCTGGTGGAGTCCGCGGACCGCCTGGCCGGCGAATTGGACTACGGCGCGCAGCGGCGGCTGGAGATCGCGCGCGCCCTGGCGCTGCGCCCGCGCTATCTGCTGCTGGACGAGCCGGCCGCCGGTATGAACCCGACCGAATCCAACCAGTTGCTGAGCGAGCTGGCGGAATTGCGCCGGCGCACCGGCATCGCCCTGCTGGTCATCGATCACGACATGTCCCTTATCATGCGCTTATGCGATCGCATCGTGGTGCTGAACCGCGGGCAGGTGATCGCACAAGGAAAGCCGGCCGAGATTCAGCGCGATCCGGCGGTCATCGAGGCCTATATCGGCCGCAAGCGTGCCGCGCGCGTAACATCAGCCACATCCCTTCAGACGCAAGGAGCAACGCCATGAATAGACGCTTCGGTCTGCCATCGCTCGCCGCCCTCACCTGTCTTGCCTTCGTTGGCACGGCGGCGGCCGACGACAACACCCTCGTGATCGGCGCCGCCATCTCCAAGACCGGATGGGACGCACCCTATGATTCCCCGGTGATGGACGGTTTCGCCGTCGCGATGGATGAGATCAACGCCGCCGGCGGCATCGCCGGCAAATACAAGGTCAAGGTCATCACCGCCGACAACCGCTCCGACAACGCGCAGAACGCCATCGTCACCCAGGATCTGATCGACCAGGGCGTGAAGCTGATCCTGGCGACCTGCGATTCCAGCATGGTGCATGCGACGGCGGAGCTGATCGTCACGGCGCAATTGCCGGCGATCTCCACCTGCTCCTCCTCGCCCACGCTGCCGTTGACCGGCCACGGCTTCATCTTCGCCAACGCCGTGACCGATAATGTGCAGGGCGCGGCCCAGGCGGAATATGCCTGGGGCCAGGGCTACAAGAACGCCTATCTGCTGCGCTCTCCCGACATCGAATACACCCAGATGCCGCTCTATTTCGCCGAGGCCTTCAAGAAGCTGGGCGGCAATGTCGTCGGGGAGAGCATCTACGCCCTGAGCCAGCCCGACTTCTCCGCCGAGGTCACCAAGATCAAGCAGCTCAGCCCGCAGCCCGACGTCATCGTCACCTCCGCGTTCGAGCCGGACTTCCCCGCCTTCATCCGCCAGCTGCGCGGCGCGGGCGTGAAGATCCCGGTGGTATGCGGCGACGGCATCGATTCGCCGACCACCTTCGCGCTGGGCGAGGTGGTGGAGGGCGTGGTGTTCACCTCGTCCGGTTTCGCCGCGCCGGGCAGCCCGATGGAGGCCTATCAGAAGAAGTACCAGGCCAAGTTCGGCAAGGCGCCGGAATCGATCATGGATGCCCTGGGCTACGATCTCGCCAAGATCATCGAGGCGGCGGTGACCCAGGCCGACAGCATCGAGCCGGCCAAGGTGCGCGACGCCCTCGCCAACCTCGAGAACGTGCAGGGCGCGACCGCGATCATCAGCTACAAGGGCGGCAACGGCACGCCGACGCGGCCGGTCAATGTGATCCGGATCGAGGGCAACAAGCGCGTGCTGGTCAGCGCCAAGGCGCCGGACGCCGCGATCGTGCCGGCACCGCGCCTCGACCTCAACGCGGCGCAGTAACCTGCCAATGGCGCTGCTCTCGCTCAGCGGCCTGGATGTGCGCTACGGCGCCATCCAGGCCGTGCGTTCCCTCGATCTGGAGGTCGGCGAAGGCGAGATCGTCGCCCTGCTCGGCGCCAATGGCGCCGGCAAATCGACCACGCTGAAAGCCATCGTCGGATTGGCGCGCGCGACGGGCGAAATCAAGTTCGCTGGCCAATCGATCGCCAGCCGCGATACCGAGGAGATCGTGCGCAGCGGCCTCACCATGGTGCCAGAAGGAAGGCGGGTCTTTCCATCGCTCACGGTCGCGGAGAATCTGCGGCTCGGCGCCGCCACGCGCGACGATCCCGCCGGCATCGAACGCAGCCGCAGCGAGGTCGAGACCCTGTTCCCGGTGCTGGCCGAGCGCGCCGGCCAGCCCGCCGGCACGCTCTCCGGCGGGCAGCAGCAGCAGCTCGCCATCGGCCGCGCGCTGATGTCCGCCCCGAAACTGCTGCTGCTCGATGAGCCGTCGCTCGGCCTCGCACCGCAGATCGTCGACGACATTTTCGATCTGATCCTGCGGCTGAAGGCGCGTGGCCTCACGATCCTGCTGGTGGAACAGGACGCCATCGCCGCGCTCGATATCGCCGACCGCGCCTATGTGATGGCCAACGGGCGGATCATCATGGCGGGGCCGGCCGCGGAGCTGCGCGCGTCGGAACAGGTGGCGCGCGCCTATCTCGGCATCGCGGCGGAGAGCGCCGCATGATCGGCTATTTCGTGGAGCAGACCGGCAATGCCCTCAGCCTGGGCGGGATATATGCCCTGCTCGCCCTCGGCCTCGCGGTGGTCTATTCGATCCTTGGCCTGATCAATTTCGCCCATGGCGCGCTGATGACCCTGACCGGCTATGTGCTGGTCGGGGCCGCCGTCTACGGCCTGCCGTTCCTGGTGGCGGCGCCGCTCGCCATCCTGATCGTGATGGCGAGCGCCGTGCTGCTGGAGCGCATCGCCTTCCGCCCGGTGCGCGGCGCCAGCGGCGCCACCATGCTGCTGACCAGCTTCGCGGTCGCGGTGCTGCTGCAGCTCGCCTTCCAGCTTTTCATTTCCACCCGGCCGCAGATCGTGCCGTTGCCCGACCTGCTGACCGCGACGCTCGACATCGGCGGCCTTGCCATCGGGGTCAATCGGGTGATCTCGGTGGTGGTCGCGGTCGTGGTCCTGATCGCCCTCAACCAGTTCCTGAAGCGCACCACCATCGGCCTTGCCATGCGCGCGGCGGCGGAGGATTTCGACGTGACGCGCCTGATGGGCATCCGCGCCAACCGGGTGATCGCGGCGGCCTTCGCGCTGTCCGGGCTGCTGGCTGGGATCGCCGCGATCCTGTGGATGGCGCAGCGTTCCTCGGTCGATCCGCTGATGGGTCTGGTGCCGGTCTTGAAGGCCTTCATCGCGACCACCCTCGGCGGGCTCGGCAGCCTGCAGGGCGCGGTGCTGGGCGGGCTGCTGCTGGGCGCGATCGAGATTTATCTTGCCGCCTACCTGCCGGATGACATGCTGCCCTATCAGGGCGCGCTGACGCTCGGTGTCGTCATCCTGGTCCTGGTCGTGCGGCCGCAGGGATTGGTGGGCGCGCGGCGCGAAGCTGCGCGCTGAAAGCCAAGGAGAGGGAGAGAGCCATGCCGATGGTCACCGTGAACGATGTCGAGCTCAACTACCAACTCGAAGGCGACGGGCCGGAAACCATCGTGCTGATCAATGGCCTCGCCGACGATCTGACCACCTGGTACGGGCAGATGGACGATCTGCTGGGCGCCGGCTATCGCGTCCTGCGCTTCGACAATCGCGGCATCGGCAAATCGAGCCGGCCCAAGGGGCTCTACACCACCGCGATGATGGCGGCGGACGCCAAGGGATTGGTCGATCATCTGAAGATCCGCGACTTCCACCTGGTCGGCGTGTCGATGGGCGGCATGATTAGCCAAGAATACGCCCTCGCCTATGCCGCCGATCTGCGCTCCCTCACCTTGTGCTGCACCTATGCCGCGCCCGGCCCGTTCTGCGCGCGCATGTTCAAGCTGTGGCAGGACATGGCGCCGGTGATGGGCGTGCCGGCGGTCATGCGCGACGTCACGCTGTGGGCCTTCACCCAGGAATTCTTTTTGACGCAGGAAGCGACCTTGAAGGAGTTCGAGGCGGCGATGGCGGCGCTCGACCAGCCGGTCGAGGTTTATCTCTCGCAGTTGAATTCGATCCAGACCCACGACACCCGCGCGCGCCTGAAGCACATCAAGGTGCCGACGATGGTGCTGGCCGGGGCCGACGACATCCTCATCCCCATGAATTTGTCCCGCGAACTGCACGCCCTCATCCCCGGCGCGGAATGGGCGACCGCCAAGGGCGGGCACGCCTATATGTGGGAGCATCCGGCGGCGTTCAACCAGGCGGTCCTGGCGTTTCTCGGAAAACACCACAAATCGGCCAAGTAGCTGCGATCGCAGGCGAATGCGCACCTTTTTGTGAACATTTTCGAAGCTTTTGCGGGGTGCGAAAAGCCCTGATTTCCGTTGACGACCACCTAGGCACGGTGTCATATGCCGCGCGCAATCGAGTTTTGGCCTGCCTTGGCTATTCGCGCCGACGGTTCTCCGGATGGTGCCTGATCAAGACGCTTCCGAAATCAGGTTGTTGCAGATGCCGTGCGGCAGTCGCACGGCGCGAGAAACGGCATGCATCGACATCAGCATGCCTATGAGAGCCTAGGAGACGACAATGGCTACTGGTACCGTGAAGTGGTTCAACGCGCAGAAGGGCTTCGGCTTCATCCAGCCGAGCGACGGGTCGCGTGACGTATTCGTGCATGTGACCGCGGTTGAGCGCGCCGGCTTGCCCGGCCTCACGGAAGGTCAGAAGGTCAGCTTCGATGTGGTGAGCGAGCGCGGCAAGCAGGCCGCCGGCAACCTGAAGCTGGCGTAACTGACGCCCCACAAGATCTTCGGATCTGGAAAGCCCCGGCCTCAGTGCCGGGGCTTTTGTTTTTGCGGCTTCACGCTCGTTCTGGTCCAGGGTTGCAGCACCGTGTCTATGGGAAAGCGCGATGGCCGAAGATTTCTTCCGCGAACTCGAAGAGAGCCTGTTCAAACCGGAGGTTCGCGCGTCGGCGAGTGCCATCGACCGCTTGCTCGCCGATGACTTCGTGGAGTTCGGCAGTTCCGGTCTCACGTTCGACAAGAAAGACGTCATCGATGGGTTGCAGAGCGAACCCACGATGCAGCGAGCGCTCACAGACTTTCGCGCGAGCCCACTTGCCCCGGATGTCGTCCTGTTGACCTATCGGTCGATCCGACACGGTGATTCCGGCGAGCGCCACTTCCTGCGTAGTTCGATCTGGAAGAATTTCGGCGGACAGTGGCGGATGGTCTTCCATCAAGGGACACCCACGCAAGCGGGCTGACTATGCCTCGATCTCGTCCAGTCGCGTGCCGATGCGGTCAAGGACCTTGTGCAGGTGGTCGATGTCGGCCTTTGACAAGCCCTTCGTCACTTCCGCCTCGATCGCGCGCGCCCGCGGCACGATCGCCTCGTAGATCTTTTGTCCCTTGCGGCTGAGGGTCAGCTGGATCAGGCGCTGATCCGTGCCATGGGCCTGGCGCTCGATCAGGCCGCGCTTCAGCAGGCCGGCGATGGCGCGGCTGACCTTGGCCTTGTCCATCGCCGTCCGCACGCAGATTTCGTTGGACGAGAGCGGCGCGAAGGCGCCGAGCACCGCGATCGCCCGCCATTCGGGGATCGAAATGCCGAATTCCTGTTCATAGTGGGCGGCAAAGGCCCGGCTGACCCGGTTGGTCGTGACCGAGAGGCGATAGGGCAGGAAGCTTTCCAGATCGAAGCCGGCGGATCGTTTCACCTGAAACAATTCCTTGACAATCGTTTCATTTGAAACGATCATAGAGCATCGCAGGCCGTCCGGCAAGCCGGAGGAGATACCGCTTGAAAAACTACATCTCGTTCCCGCGCGTCGAAGGCAGCGCCTCGCGCCAGGCCCACGCTTCCCTGCCCGCCGGCACTTATGAGCGCGAGCTGGGCAAGGAGGGTTTCTTCGGCCCCGCCACCCACATGTATCACCGCAACCCGCCGACCGGCTGGGTCGATTGGGAGGGGCCGCTGAAACCCCGCGCCTTCGATCTCAACAAGATCTCCGGCGAGCAGTCCTCGCCCTGGGACGCGGCTTCCGTGCTCTCCAATGCGAACGTGAAGCTGCGCTTCTGGCGCGTGCCGCAGCGCATGGAAACGCTGGCGCGCAACGGCGACGGCGACGAGCTGCTGTTCGTGCATGAAGGCGCCGGCGATCTCCATTGCGACTACGGGCACCTCGCGATCAAGGCCGGCGACTACGTGATGCTGCCGCGCGGCACCATGTGGCGCATCGAGAGCGCGGCGCCGATGACCGCGCTCCTGATCGAGGCCACCAACGGCTCCTACCTGCTTCCCGACAAGGGCCTGGTCGGGCCGCATGCGATCTTCGATCCCGCGATGCTGGATACGCCCAGGATCGACGATGCATTCCTGGCGCAGCAGGGCCCCGGCACCTGGCGGGTCAAGATCAAGCGCGGCGGCGCGATCTCGACCGTCACCTATCCCTACAATCCGCTGGACGCTGTGGGATGGAAGGGCGACCTCGCGCCGGTGCGCATCAACGTCAAGGATATCCGGCCGCTGATGAGCCACCGCTATCATCTGCCGCCGTCGGCGCACACCACCTTCGTCGGCAACCGGTTCGTGGTCTGCACGTTCTGCCCGCGTCCGTTCGAATCCGCCGAGGACGCGCTGAAGGTACCGTTCTTCCACAACAACGACGATTACGACGAGGTGCTGTTCTATCACGCCGGCGACTTCTTCAGCCGCGACAACATCAAGCCGGGCATGGTGACGTTCCATCCCTGCGGCTTCACCCACGGCCCACACCCGAAGGCGCTGAAGAACGCCTTCAAATCGGCCAAGCCCGCGACCGACGAATATGCCGTGATGCTGGATGCCCGCGACGCGCTGCAGGTCGGCGATGCGGCCGGCGGCGTGGAATGGTCCGGCTATGTCGATAGCTGGAAGGCACCAGGAGCATGAAGTCAGACGCATGAAGCTCGCGACCCTCAAAACCGGCAGCCGCGACGGACGGCTGCATCTGGTCAGCCGCGACCTCGCCCGCTGCGTCGAGACGCGCGCCGCCAAGACGTTGCAACAGGCGCTCGATGGCTGGACGGAGATCGCGCCTCTGCTGCGGGAAGAAGCGCGGGCGCTGGAAGCGGGCGAATGGCTCGGCGTCGAGGAATTTGCGACGGAAGAATGCGCGGCGCCGCTGCCGCGCGCCTATCAGTGGGCGGATGGCTCGGCCTACGTCAATCACGTCGAACTGGTGCGGAAGGCGCGCGGCGCCGAGATGCCGCCCAGCTTCTGGACCGATCCGCTGATGTATCAGGGCGGGTCGGATTCCTTCCTTGGCCCGCGCGATCCGATCCTGATGGCGGACGAAGCCTGGGGCATCGATTTCGAGGCCGAGATCGCGGTCGTGACCGACGACGTGCCGATGGGAGTCGGCGCGGACGCGGCGCGCGGCCACATCAAGCTCATCATGCTGGTCAACGACGTCTCGCTGCGGAATCTCATTCCGGGCGAACTCGCCAAGGGCTTCGGGTTTTTCCAGTCCAAGCCCAGCAGCGCTTTCTCGCCGGTCGCGCTGACGCCCGAGGAACTGGGCGCCACCTGGGACGGCGGCAAATTGCACCTGCCGCTCGTCACGCATCTCAACGGCCAGATGTTCGGCAGACCCAATGCCGGCATCGACATGACGTTCGATTTCGGCCAGCTGATCGCTCATGCCGCCCGCACCCGGCCGCTTGCCGCCGGCACAATCATCGGCTCCGGCACCATCTCCAACAAAGGCACGGATGGCGGTCCCGGCCGGCCGATCGCCGAAGGCGGCGCCGGCTATTCCTGCATCGCCGAGCAGCGCACGGT
>DASYRS010000368.1:0-13240 GCA_036004205.1 Dongiaceae bacterium | reverse complement strand
AGACCGGGATCGATTGCGGGCGCGGCGCAGCCATCAGGCGGGGACCCCCGCGATCTCCAGGGCGATCCGGCGGGCCGCTTCCGCCGGATCGGCAGCGCCGGTGATCGGGCGCCCGATGACCAGATAATCGGCGCCGGCTTCCATCGCCTGGCGCGGCTCCATCACCCGCTTCTGGTCGCCGGCCGCCGCCCAGGATGGACGAACGCCGGGGATCACCAGCAGGAAATCCGGGCCCAGATCGCGCCGGAGCATGGCGATCTCGTGCGGCGAGGCGACCACGCCATCGAGGCCGCAAGCCTGGGTGAGGGCCGCGAGGCGGCGCACCTGGTCCGAGGCACCGGCCGGCTGGCCGACCTCCGCCAGATCCGCATCGCTGAGGCTGGTCAGCGCGGTGACGCCGATCAGCTTCGGCGGCGTGACGCTCAGCCTGGCCGCGGAGTCGCGCGCCGCGTCGAGCGCCGCCCGCATCATCGCCGCGCCGCCGGAGGCGTGCAGATTGAGGATCATCGGCTGCAGCGGCGCGACCGCGCGGACCGCGCCGGCGACGGTGTTGGGGATGTCATGGAACTTGAGGTCGAGAAACACGGGCGCGCCGAGCGCGGCGATCTCCGCGACCCCCGCGGGCCCGCGGGCGTTGAAGAATTCCAGCCCGAGCTTGATGCCGGCCACCGAATCCCGGGTCGAGCGCGCCCAGCCCTTGGCCGCCGCCACGTCGGTGGTATCGAGCGCTACCAGAACCCCGCCGCGTGCCATGCGCCTCTTCCTTTCCGCCTGATTCGCTATTCCGCGCCTGTCTAGCGATCTTCTTGCGTCGTGTCGATTGCGGCGGCTTGACAGGCGCACCCCCGACCGGGCCACAATCCGCCGGGAGATCACCACTCAGGTACCAATGTTCAAGTCCGGGTCAGGCTTCCCGATCCCACGTCCCGCCGCCATTGCCGGACTTTTTGCCATTGCCGTCGCCCTGGTGGGCTGCGAGACGCCGGCCAAGCGGCCGCCGGAGCCCAGCGGGCCGATTCCCTGGACGGCAGCCATCGGGCGGCTGGACGCGGAAGGCGACCAAACCTCCTGCACCGCGACGCTGGTGGAACCGGACGTCATCGTCACGGCCGCGCATTGCCTGTTCCCCAAGGGACGCAAGCTGACACCCGCCGAGCTGACCTTTACGCCGAATGTCGGCGCCCAGCATCTGCCGACCATCCGCGTCAACCAGATCGTCGGCGTCGGTGTCGACAAGATGGACCCCGACAAGCCCGATTCGACGCCGACCGAAGTGGACTGGGCGATCCTGCGCCTGACGGATCCCGTCGCCAACGTCCCGCCGATCCCGGTCGAGCCGGTCGCCCTGGCGGACATCGAAAGCCGCATCAAGGCCGGAGATGTGATGTCCAATCTCGGCTACGGCACCTATGGCATCACCATCGGCCGGCGGCTGCACCGAAGCGAGGGCTGCACGCTCATTCCGGGATGGCGCGAGCTGACCAAGGACAGCGACGATCGGCTGGTCCTCACCACCTGCGCCGTGATCAAGGGCGACAGCGGCGGACCCATCCTGCTGACCGACAAGGCGGAGAACCGGCGGCTGATCGCGGTCGTGTCCGGTTTCTGGCGGCGGCCGGAGCCGTACGGGACCATCAGCCTGGCGGTCGGCGCCAGCGCCTTCGCCCAGAAGCTTCAGTGACGCCGATCAAGGCGCGGGTGCGCGGTCATTCCACCGGCTGCAGATCGGCGATGCCCTGGACAGCGACCTCGACCGCCACATCGCCGGCTTTCTCGAAATGCAGCGTCGCGGTGAAATGCGCCCCCTTTTTCAGCGGCGCCTTCAGGCCCATCAGCATGATGTGGGCGCCCTGCGGAGCGAAGGTCGCGCTGCCGCCGGCCGGCACGTCCATGCTCTCCACCATCCGCATGGTCATGACATCGCCGCTGGTCTCGGACAGATGAAGCTCGCATCGTTCCGCCGCGGCGGTCGAAACGCCGAGCAGACGATCGGCTTCCGCCCCGCTGTTGCGCACCGTAAGATAGAGCGCGCCGGCCTTGGCGCTGGCGGCTGTCGCGCGCGCCCACGGATGCTGGATGGCGAGGGTACCGGCGGTGAACTCATGGGCTGACGCGACCTTGGGGGACAAAATGGCCGTGCTCGACCAGGCGACGAGCGCGAGGCCGGATAGCAGGGCTGAACGTCGCGTGACGGGGAACACGGATGTCGAACTCCAAAGGACCTGATCGTCCAAGCATAGCTGCGACGGCGAGGCCTCGGCCATGGTGGCTCGCGCGGCTGCGACCTTTGGTCCTGGCGCTCGGCTGCGCGCTCATCAGCGCCTGCGCCGCCCGCCCGCCGGCACCGCCGCCCGCAGTGCCCGTCGGCTGGCAGGCCGCGATCGGCAGCCTGGACGTCACGGGATCGCCGGAAATCTGCACCGCCGTCCTGGTGCGATCGGACATGATCGCGACCACATCGCACTGCCTGCGACCCAAGGGCCATTTCGCGCCGCCCGGCCAGCTCGTCTTCACCTCCAGCGCGCTGCCCACTTTCCAGGTGCGGGGCGTTGCCGTCGTGGCCGAGGGTGGCAGCGTCGCCCCCGGCAGCATCAAGCCGGACCAGGCGCAGACCGACTGGGCGCTGGTACGGATCAAGCCGTCGATCACCAATGTCAGGCCGATTGCCCTCGCCCCGATCTCCGCCGCCATGGTGCGGGCGGAAATCGCCAAGGGCGCGCGGTTCTATTCCGCCGGCTACGGCCAGGGCGCCAAGGACGAGCTGCGCGCTCATGAACGCTGTGGCCCGCTGCCGCCCGACCCCAACGGCGTGACCGAGAACGAGCTGTTCTTTGCCACCGATTGCGTCATCCGGTTGGGGGATAGCGGCGGGCCGGTGATCCTGATCGCGGGCGGTCAGCCGAAACTGATCGGCCTCATCGTCGGTTTCGCCAAGCACCCGACGACCGGGGAATCGATCGGCATCGTGGTCTCCGCCAAAGCCTTCGCGCCCTATCTCGCGGCCGACCTGGTCAGCCAGCTCTTCCCGGTCGCTTTGGCGCCGGAAATCTCAATGAATTGACAAGGTTGCGGAAGCTGTATACAGCTTGGCCAAGCAGTCGCCGCCGGCCGAAGGGCATGCACGCGGTTGCTGGATTCCCCGCTGCCTGAAGGAGGCGCGCCATGACCGAAGCCGCGCCCGCCAGCACGCCTCCCAGCACCGCCCGGCGCCGCGAACGCCGCGCCCCCCAAGCCGGCGTCCGGCAATTGCCGTTCGCGCGCACCATCAACCGCTATCGGCCGATCGAGCTGTTGAGCGTCGATCAGATCGAGACCATCCACCGCACCGCCCTGAAGCTGCTGCGCGATACCGGGATCGAGGTGATGCAGGACCCGGCGCGCGCGATCCTGAAAGCGGCCGGCGCGGAGGTGGACGAGGCGAACCAGCGCGTGCGCTTCGATCCCGAACTGGTGGAAAGCAACGTCGCCAAGGTGCCGGGCAGCTTTCGGATGCAGGCGCGCAACCGCGCCTACGATGTCGGCTGCGGCGAGGGCGAGATCATTTTCGCGGCCACCGGCGGGCCGGCCTTCGCGCACGATTGCGACCGCGGCAAGCGGCCCGGCAATTTTTCGGACATGTGCGATTACCTGAAGCTGGTGCATCGGCTGGGCGTGATCCACCAGGAAGGCGGCTGCCCGATCGAGCCGACCGATCTGCCGGCGAACGACCGGCATCTCGATTTCTACCAGGCCGCTTTGACCCTGACCGACAAGACCTGGCAATGCTGGGCGCTTGGCGAGTATCGCGTCGAGGATGCGATCAACATGGCCGGCATCGCCTACGGCCTCGGCCGCGCGGAGATGAAGGCAACGCCGGTCACCTTGACCATCATCAATTCCAATTCGCCGCTCAGGCTCGATATCCCGATGTGCGAGGCGCTGCTGGCGATGGGCCGCGCGGGCCAGCCGGTGGCGATGACGCCCTTCACGCTCAGCGGCGCCATGAGCCCGGTGACGCTGGCGGGTGCGCTGGTGCAGCAGCATGCCGAGGCGCTGGCCATGCTGGCGCTGTCGCAGATCGCTTCGCCCGGCGCGCCGGTGATGTATGGCGGGTTCACCTCCAACGTCGACATGCGCTCCGGCGCGCCGGCCTTCGGCACGCCGGAATACACCAAGGCGGCCCTGGCGGGCGGTCAGCTCGCGCGCAGGCTCGGCGTGCCTTATCGCTCCAGCAACGTCACCGCCTCCAACTGCGTCGACATCCAGGCCAGTTACGAATCCATGATGTCGCTGTGGGGCGCCATCATGGGCGGGGTCAATTTGATCGAGCACGCGGCGGGCTGGATGGAAGGCGGCCTCACCGCCTCGTTCGAGAAACTGATCCTCGATGCCGAATTGCTGCAGAACATGCGCGAGTTCCTGAAGCCGATCGCCGTCAACGAGGCGGAGATGGGGGTCGATGCCATCGCCGAGGTCGGGCCGGGTGGCCATTTCTTCGGTGTCGGCCACACGCTGGAGCGGTTCTCCACCGCGTTCTACGAACCCATGCTGTCGGACTGGCGCAACTACCAGAGCTGGGAGAATGCCGGCGCCAAGACCGGCACCGAGCGCGCCAACATCATCTGGAAGGAGTTGCTGCGCAGCTACGAGGCGCCGCCGATGGATGAAGGCCGCCGGGAGGCGCTGACGGCATACGTGGCCAAGCGCAAGGAAGAGATCAAGGCTGGCAAGATGGTGCCGGACGTGCTCGGCTAGCGCCCGCTGACCAAAGGAGGTGCGGTCATGACGGCCGGTGCGTCTCAAGCCACCCTGATCGCGGCCATTCCGCAGCTCTTCGTCTCCGACATCGCGGGATCGTGCGACTTCTTCAAGAGCAAGCTCGGCTTCGCGGTGGAGTTCGTCTACGGCGAGCCGCCGTTCTATGCGCAGGTGAAGCGTGGCGGAGCACAGATCGCGTTGCGGCACGTGGATCGGGATGTGATGGAAAAGATCGCCGTGGCAATGAAAGCCGATGTCGACATGCTGGCCGCGAGCATTTCCGTCGATGACGTGAAGGCGCTGTATTCCGAATTTCAGGCGGCGGGCGTTGCCTTCCACCAGGAGCTGCGCACCGAGGCTTGGGGCGCGTCCACCTTTATCGTCCGCGACGCCGACGGCCATCTGCTGCTGTTTGCCGGCAGCGCGAATTAGCTAGTCGCGCCAGCCGATTTCCGCGATCACCGGCAGATGATCGGAATCGGTCTCCGGCCCGGTGGTGAACTGCGTCACCGTAAGGTGGCCGCGTGTCAGCACGTGATCGATCGGTACGCGCAACGGCCAAGGCATGAAGGACGGCCAGGACGAAGCCCAACCGGCCTGATTGTCGAGGCCGGTCTTGGCGCGGAACGCGCTCTGCACGCGGCTCCAGGGCACGCTGTTGAGATCGCCCATGACGATGAGGTCGGCGGGCCGGCTATTGAGGTATTTGGCGAAAAAGCCCGCCTGCCCAGCCTGGCGGCTGACCGGCAATCCGGCGGCGAGATAGGCGCGGCGCGCGGAATCGTTCGCGCCCCAGGCGCTTTGATCGCTGCGCGCCAGCGGGCGGAACCAGTGGGTCGCCAGTACCGTGATCGTACGGCCGTTCCACTGCACCTCGCCGCCGGCAACGATGGGCGTCGTTTTCCAGACCCGGCCGGCGATCGGGTTGGTGATCGGCAGCCTGGAGAGCAGCATGGTCTGGCATTCGAGATCGATGTCGAAGCAATCGACGCGATAAGGGTATTTGGCGAGAAGCGGCGCCAGTGCCGGCCGCCATTGCGGGGCGACCTCGATCAGGCCGATGACGTCCGCATCGCTCGCCAACAAGGCCTGGATGGTGCGCTCATGGCCGGATGCCCGCGCCCAGAGATTGGTGGAGAGGACCTTGAGCCGCCCTGGCTCCACAGCGATTGCGGCCCCGGCTTGTGGCGCGAAAGCCGGCCATGCCAAGGTCGCGGCAAGCAAAGCCAGGGCAAGCAGATGGACCCAGCGCCGCAGCCCGAGCGCCAGCAGGCACGCGCACAGCGCAAGGCCCGCGAGCTGGATCGCGAACTGATCCAGCACCGCAAGCATCGGAGTCTCCGGCTTGTACCAGATGACGACCTGGCACAGCAGCAGCGCGGCCGCGAGGCACCAGAGCAGCGTCGACCAGCCGCCACGCGCGGGGCGCCTCCGCTGCAAGGTGGTGTGTGCCGCTATGTCCATCATGCCGTCATCCGTAACCTCGGGTCACACAGACTAGAATCACGCAATTGTGGCGGTTTTCGGATGCGGGCCGATGTCGCCGACCGATCGCCGCTCTCTTGCCTCGCGCCGGTCGCCGGGGCAATCTCCAGTCATGGATGCCCATAGCACGGACAGCAGGCGCGGCGCAGCCTTCCCCGATCATGGCCTGGCGGACCATATCCGCCTGGCGCAGGTGCTGCTGCCCTGCCGCGATATGGCGGCCACGCTCAGCTTTTTCACCGACCAATTGGGCTTCAGGGTCAATCTGATCTTTCCGGCGGATTCGCCGCAGGTGGCGGTCGTTTCCGGCCATGGCCTGACCTTGCGGCTGGAAGCGACACGCGATGATACAACGCCGATCACGCTGCACCTGCTGTGCGACCTGTCGTCGCTGCCGGCTGCTACGCCGCGCGCGCTGACGGCGCCAGGAGGCACACGGATCGAGCTGGTAGAAGCGCGCCGGCCGGTCGAAGTTCCCGCAGGGACCCAGGAATTCGTGCTGAGTCGCATGGGAGACGCGTGGGGCGTGGGCCGCGCCGGGATGCAATACCGCGACCTGATCCCGAGCCGCCTGGGCGGACGCTTCATCGCCTCGCACATCCGCATCCCGATCGGCGGGCCGGTGCCGGACTACGTGCATTTCCACCGCATCCGCTTCCAGATGATCTATTGCAAGAAGGGCTGGGCGCGGCTGGTCTATGAGGATCAGGGCGAGCCGTTCCTGTTCCACGCCGGCGATTGCGTGCTGCAGCCGCCGGAAATTCGCCACCGCGTGCTGGAAGCCTCGGACGGCCTCGAAGTGATCGAGATCGGCTGCCCCGCGCTGCACGAGACCTTCGCCGACCACGCCATGACCTTGCCGACGCCGCATCTGCTGCCGGAGCGCGATTTCGGCGGCCAGCGCTTCGTGCGCCACGTGGCGGCGGAGGCGCGCTGGCTGCCGTGGCGCGGCGACGGGTTCGAGATGCGCGATACCGGCATCGCAGCGGCGACGGATGGGTTGGCCGGTGTGCGCGTGGTGCGAGCGCGCGATCGCGTTGAAGCAAAGTTCGGCGCGCATGGCGGCGAGTTTCTGTTCTTCTTCGTGCTGGGCGGCGAGGTGACGCTGGAGGTGCAAGACCACGGACGGCATTCTTTGAGCACGAGCGACAGCTGCGTCATTCCGGCGGGCGTGGAATACACGCTCAACGCCACTGTAGATTCTGAGCTGCTGGAAGTCATGCTGCCGGCGGAATTGCCACCGGCATAACTACTCCCCTTTCTGTCATCCCGGCCGAGCGAAGCGAGAGCCAGGACCCATGCCACATCTCCGCGCTGCAGATGGAGCGTATGGGTCCCGGGTCGCGCTGCTGCGCGGCTTGCCCGGGATGACATGAAAAGAGAGCGAAGGTGCGCTCAAACCTCAGCCGCGTTGGCGCGCTGGATGGCGAGGGTGACGATGCGGTTCAGCAGGTCGCGATACTTGATGCCATCCTTGGCGGCGGCTTCGGCGAAGTCCTCGACCTTGGCGATCTCGGGGTTGGGGTTGGCTTCCAGGAAATAGGGAACGCCGTCGGCCGACAGCCGGAAGTCGACGCGCGAATAGCCGTCCATCTCCAGCGTGCGGCACACGCGCTTGGCGATGTTGGCGATGCGGGTGCGCAGTTCGGGGGACAGATCCTTCGCCGGGCCGCTCTTGATGCCGAGCTTCTCCTGGTATTCCAGGTCGTGCTTGGCCTTGGCGGTGGCGATGTTGTGGCCGCCCTCGCCCATATCGCCGAATTCCAGCTCCCATACGGGCAGCACGCGCAGCCGGTCGTTGCCCAGCACGCCGACATAGAGTTCGCGCCCCTCGATATACTGCTCCACCAGCGCGTCGGTGCCGACCTTTTCGTGGATGAAGTGGATGCGCTCCTCCAGCTTCTCGTCGTTCTCCACCACCGAGGCCTGGGCGATGCCGACCGAGGCGTCCTCGCTCACGCTCTTGACGATCAGCGGGAAGGCGAGGCGCGCCGGCCGCTTGACCTTGCGCCGGATCGGGAAGACCGCGAAGGCCGGCACCGGAATGCGGTGATAGGCTACCAGCTTCTTGGACAGCGCCTTGCCGCGCGCCAGCATCAGGCCGCGCGGGTTGCAGCCGGTGTAGGGAATCTTCAGCAGCTCCAGGTACGACGCGACATTCTGGTCGTACGCGGTCTCGCCGTGGAACTGCTCCAGCAGGTTGAAGGCGACGTCGGCCTTGAACTCCTCGATCGCGTCGCGGATCGGCTTCAGCTCGTACTGGACACCGAGCGGCATGACCTCGTGACCGGCGGCGCGCAAGGTGCTCACCACGTCGTACTCAGTCTTCCAGACGTTGATGTCCTTCTCGGCCTGACCTTTGAGCGAGTCCGGCGGCATCAGATCGGGATGCAGGAGGATCAGGATGCGCAGTTTCTTCATAGCGCGAACCACTCCCGCCGCGACGGGCTGTAAAGCGAATGCACCGTCTTTGCGGTCAACAGCATGGTGAAATTGACGACCAGTTCCCGCTGATTGCCGGGCGCGCGGAGCTTCAGCTCGCGGCAGCGCGCCATCATCTCGTCCAGCACCGAATCCAGGGTGAGCTGATATTCGCCGGTCCATTTCGCGACCATGCGCCGGATGCGCGCGCGATGGTGCCGCAGGAACGTGGAGGCCGCCGGCGCGCGGTCATGCCGCGGCTCGTCGGAAAAGATGCGGCGCAGGTCGCGATCGTAGATGGTGGTGGTCGGCATCGCATAGAGCGCCTGCTTCTCCGCGTAGTGGACGGCCAGCGTCTGGGTCAGCTTGCTCAAGGGGTCGATGCGGTGGCGGTGGGTGAGGATGGGCTTCTCACCCGCGATCTCCGCCATCAGTTCGTCGACATATTCCAGCTTCTTGAAGACCGGCCAGCCTTCGTAGCGCTTGCGCCAGTCGGAGCGCGGGCGCAGCCAGACCGCGAAGGTCTCGGCGAAATCCTCGTCCGGATGGCTCTGGGCGTACCACAGGCGCAGGTGCTGGACGTAGTTCTTGCTGGCAGGGTTCGGGCGGTAGAAATCGGGATAGCGGGTGGAGGAGCGGCCGAACAATTGCTGCCAGCGCCGGCGGCGGTTGAGCTGGTAGGAATGCTGGATCACGTGCCCGGCCTCGTGCCTGAGGATGCGCATGCATTCCGGGACCGTCCCGCCTTCCACATCGATGATCATCTTGCGCTCCAGCCGCATCAGGCGCGGATGGGCGAGATAGAACGGGATCGCGATGCCGGGCGTGGTGTCCGGGCTGAACCACTCGTTGGAGATCCAGGCATGGGGCTTGACGCGCAGCCCCTTCTGCTCCAGCTCGCCATGCAGCGCGCGCAGACAGAGTTCCAGCCACGTCCCCTCGACGCTGACTTTAAGGTCCTTGAGGCGTAGTTCTAGGAGTTCCTCGTCCGGCAACGAGGCCCAGGCAAACCGCGACGGCATGGCGCTCCGAATCAGGTTGGAACAACCGGCGCGATGGTGTCACGGGGTCTGCGTGGAGGCAAGCGGCGCGCGACTCGGGGCCACTATCAGGCCGGCTGGATCAAGTCCCACTTGTTGCCGTAAGGGTCGGCAAAGACCGCAACGGTGCCATAGGCTTCGCGGCGCGGTTGCTCCAGGAAGCGGACGCCGCGGGCGCGCATGGCTTCGTAGTCGCGCTGGAAATCATCGGTGTGGAGGAACAGGAATACCCGGCCGCCGGTCTGGTTGCCGATCCGGGTCTTCTGCTCCGGGCCGTCGGCCTTGGCCAGCAGGAGGCGCGTTTCCTTGGAACCTGACGGCGCAATGAGCACCCAGCGCTTGGTAGCGCTCATCGGCGTGTCTTCGATCAGATCGAAGCCGAGCGTGCCGACATAGAAATCGATCGCTTCGTCGTAGTCGGAGACGACCAGGGCGATGGCGGCCAGATGCTGGATCATGGAAACGATCACCAATCCGCGCGCATCGCCTGGATCGCGGTCGCGCGATTCGACAGGCCTTGCGCCGAGCATTCCAGCATCTCCGGCGGCGCCTCCGATTCCGCGCTTCCCACCAGGGCGGCAATCACCGCGGTCTGCGTGCTGTCGAGGCCGCGCTTGCGTTTGGCGGCCATGAAGTCCTGGAACGGCGCTTCCCAGGCATCGCCCTCGCATCTGCGCATGCCGCCCAGGACACGGCCAAGGGTCAGGGCCTGCTCCTGCGCCGTCTTGTATGGATCCTCCGCCAGCGCTTTGCCGGGCGTGGGCGCACAGGCGACGAAGGTCAATACGAGGGCAATGACCCGTCTCGCAGCCATGGTCTATCGGCGTCCGAACAGCCGTTCGATATCCGCGAGCTTCAGCTCGACATAGGTCGGGCGGCCGTGGTTGCATTGGCCGGAATGGGGCGTCGCCTCCATCTGACGCAGCAGCGCGTCCATCTCAGGCTGGGTCAGGCGGCGACCGGCGCGCACCGAGCCATGGCAGGCCATGGTGGAGCACACTTCCTGCAGGCGCTCTTTCAACGACAACGCATCGCCCAGCTCCGCCAGTTCGTCGGCGAGGTCCTGGATGAGGCCGCGTACGTCGGATTGCCCGAGCAAAGCCGGCACTTCGCGCACCACGATGGCGCCGGCGCCGAATGGCTCGATGACCAGGCCGAGCTCCGCCAGTTCGCCGGCACGCGCCGACAGGCGCTCGGCGTTGGGACCGTCCAGCTCCACCACTTCGGGGATCAGCAGCGCCTGGCGCGCGACCGCGCCGGACTCCAGCGCCGCTTTCATGCGCTCATAGACCAGGCGCTCATGGGCGGCGTGCTGGTCGACGATCACGATGCCGTCCGCCGTCTGCGCCACCACATACGTCTCATGCAGTTGCGCGCGCGCGACGCCGAGCGGGTGCGCCGCGGGCGCGCCGTCCGGCGCGTTTTCCACACGGGCGCTCGGGCGGTCGAACTCCGCCGACAAGGGCGCGAAGGCTTCCATCGCCTGCGCGGCCAGAGCGGGGCTGGAGCGCGCGGGTCCTGGCGTGTAGCCGCGCCAGGACGAGACCGGGGTCGAAAGCTGGGTGAACTGCGTCGGCGCGCTGAAGGAGCCCAGCGTGCTCGCCGCGACTGTGCTGGAGGCGCGGTGCCCCGCTTCCGCCAGCGCGGCGCGGATGGCGCTGACGATGAGGCCGCGCACCAAGGCGGCGTCGCGGAAGCGCACCTCGGCCTTGGCCGGATGCACGTTGACGTCGACCTCTTCGGCCGGCAGATCGACGAACAGCGCCACCATCGGATGGCGGTCGCGCGCCAGGAAATCCTGATAAGCGCCACGGATCGCGCCGATGATCAGGCGGTCCTTCACCGGGCGGCCGTTTACGAACAGGAACTGCTGGGTGGAAGTGGCGCGGTTGAGGGTCGGCAAGCCGGCGAACCCCGTGAGCCGCACGCTTTCGCGCAGCGCATCCAGCCGCGCGGCATTGTCGGCGAAATCGCGGCCCATGATGGCGCCGAGCCGCTCCAGGGTCGCTGCCGCCGGATCTTGCAGCAGGTCGGCGCCGATCGCGGGCAGGCGCAAAGCCAGCCGCTCCTCGTCCCTCAGCGTGAAGGCGACGTCGGGATGCGCCATGGCGAGGCGTTCGACGATCTCCTGCACGGCATTGGATTCCGAGCGCGGGGTCTTCAGGAACTTGAGCCGCGCCGGCACCGCATAGAACAGGTCGCGCAACTCCACCCGCGTACCGTCGCCGCGCGCCACCGGTTCGGGCGCCGACTTGACGCCGCCATCGACCGCGACGTGCCAGGCATTGTCCGCGCCGCGCGCCCGGCTGGCGATGGCGAGACGGCCGACCGCGCCGATCGAGGGCAAGGCCTCGCCGCGGAAGCCGAAGGAATGGATGTGGACCAGATCGTCGTCCGGCAGCTTGGAGGTCGCGTGGCGCTCGACCGACAGTGCCAGCTCGTCCCTGGTCATGCCATGGCCGTCATCCTCCACGACAATGAGCGAACGGCCGCCTTCGCGCAGATGGATGTCGATTCGACGCGCGCCGGCATCGAGCGCATTCTCTACAAGTTCCTTCACGACCGAGGCAGGCCGCTCCACGACCTCGCCGGCGGCGATCTGGTTGACGAGATTGGGCGGCAGGAGGCGGATCGTCATGGTGACAAGTCTAGCAGCTTTTCGGGGCATAATCCGAGTCGCTAGTATGTCGGAAAAGCTGTGTGGCAAGAACTGGGCTGGGGGAAGAGATGGGCGCCGCCGAGAAGGAGTTCATGCCGGCCGAGGAATATGGCCGGTCGCTGCAGGGACTCGGGGTCAACCTGCTGGTGCGGGACATGGCGCGCTCGGTCGCCTTCGCGCGCGACGTGCTGGGCGCCAGCGTCGCCTTCGCGGACAAGGATTTCGCGGTCCTGCGCTACGCCAACGGGCCGACTCGGGCGGAATGGATGCTGCATGCCGACGGCACCTATCACAGCAATCCGCTGCTCGGCCTGATCGGCGATGCGCAGGTGCGCGGAATCGGGGCGGAGATCCGGCTCTATCATTGCGATCCGGACGCCGCCGCCGAACGCGCCAGGAAGCACGGCCATCACGTGCTGGCGGAAGCGGCCGACAAGCCGCACGGTCTGCGCGAAGCCTATATCCTGGACCCCGACGGCTATTGCTGGGTCCCGGCGGTGCATAAGAAAGCCGGCGCGGCCTAACCCTTTTCGACGTGTGCCTTGAGCCGCGCGAGGGCGCCGTCCCATTGGCGGGACACGGTGTCGAGATAATCCCGAACCTCTTCCAGCGGGCGCGGTTCCAGCTCGAACAAGTTCTCGCGTCCACTGCGCACGCCGCGCACGACCCCGGCATTCTCCATTACGCGGAGATGCTTGGTCACCGCCTGGCGGGTGAGGCTGGTGCCGGCGGTCAGGCGCGAGATCGATTGCGGCGTGCCGTCGCCGAGCCTGGCCAGCACCAGCAGCCGCGTCTCGTCGCCCAAGGCGGCGAAGATCAGCGCGCGGGTCGCGATCGCGCTCCGCTTAAGGCGTTTGCTCGACATGCTGGGCAATGTTCTTCATTTGCGCGCTCCAGC
>DASYRS010000367.1:0-9942 GCA_036004205.1 Dongiaceae bacterium | reverse complement strand
CGCCCACGCGGCAACAACGGCTCGATCCGCCGCCATTCCGCATCACTCAGCCAATAAACCTGCTTCGCCATCCAAGCCTCCCTGGAAAGCTTGAATCACAATCCCCGCCACCAGGGAATCCTTATTGAGTACAGACCCTAGTCCAACCCGCACTGCGCGCGGTGGCGCAGCAAATGGTCGGCGAGCACGACCGCCATCATCGCTTCGCCGACGGGCACGGCGCGGATGCCGACGCACGGGTCGTGGCGGCCGGTGGTGACCACCTCGACCTCTTCGCCGCTGGTGTTGATGCTCTTGCGCGGCTGGTTGATGGAGGAGGTGGGCTTGACCGCGAAGCGCACCACCACATCCTGCCCGGTCGAGATGCCGCCGAGGATGCCGCCCGCCATGTTGGAGAGGAACTTCAGCTTGCCGTCCTCGATGCGCATCTCGTCGGCATTCTCTTCGCCGCTCAAGACCGCGGCGGCGAAACCGGCGCCGATCTCCACGCCCTTGACCGCGTTGATGCCCATCATGGCGCTGGCGAGGTCGGAATCGAGCTTGCCGTAGATCGGCGCGCCGAGGCCGACCGGCACGCCCGAGGCCACCACTTCGATCACCGCGCCGACCGACGAGCCGGCCTTGCGCGTCTTGTCCAGCAATTCCTCCCATTGCGGCACGACCTCCGCGTCGGGACTCCAGAACTTGTTGCGCTCGGTCTCCGCCCAGTCCCAGCGCGTGCGCGAGGCGCCGATCGTGCCGACCTGGATCAGGGCGCCGCGGATCTCCACCGGCTCCGGCAGCAGATGCGCCAGCACCTTGCGCGCGACCGCGCCGGCCGCGACCCGCGAGGCGGTCTCGCGCGCCGAGGACCGTCCGCCGCCGCGATAGTCGCGCACGCCGTGATACTTGGCCCAATAGGTGAAGTCGGCATGGCCGGGGCGGAACTCGTCCTTGATCTTGCTGTAGTCCTTGCTGCGCTGATCCTCGTTCTGGATCAGGAGCGAGATCGGCGTGCCGGTGGTCTTGCCCTCGAACACGCCGGACAGGATCTGGACCGCATCGCCCTCGCGCCGCTGGGTCACGAAGCGCGACTGGCCGGGCTTGCGCTTGTCGAGCCAGGGCTGGATGTCCGTTTCGGCGAGGTCGATCCCCGGCGGCGTGCCATCGACCACGCAGCCGATCGCCGGCCCGTGGCTTTCGCCCCAGGTCGTGAAACGGAACAGGTGGCCGAAACTGTTATGCGACATCCCCCCTCGCCACCTTTAGCCTTTGCGCTCGGCGAAGTCCGTCAGCATCTTGGCGAGCTCACCGGCCGCGTCGGTGCGCATCATGCCGACCACGTTGTAGCCGCTATCGACGTGGTGCAATTCGCCGGTGACGCCGCGCGACAGGTCGCTCAGCAGATAGAGGCCGGCGCCGCCCACTTCCTCGATCGAGACGTTGCGCCCGAGCGGCGCATTCAGCTCGTTCCAGCGCAGGATGTGCCGGAAGTCGCCGATGCCCGAAGCCGCCAGCGTCTTGATCGGCCCGGCGGAGATTGCGTTGACGCGAATCTGCTGTTCGCCGAGGTCGGCGGCGAGATAGCGCACGGAGCACTCCAGCGCCGCCTTGGCGACGCCCATCACGTTGTAGTGCGGCATCACGCGCTCGGCGCCGAAATAGGACAGGGTCAAAAGACTGCCGCCATTCGGCATCAGGTGCCGCGCCCGCTCCGCCACCGCCGTGAAGGAGTAGCAGGAGATGTCCATGGTCTGCTGGAAATTGGCGCGCGAGGTGGTCACGTACTTGCCCTTCAGCTCCTCCTTGTCGGAGAAGGCGATGGCATGGACCACGAAATCGAGGCCGCCCCAGGCTTTTTTCACCACCTCGAAGGTGGCATCGAGGCTGGCATCGTCCGTCACCTCGCACGGCACCACGAGCGAGGAGCCGAGCGATTCCGCCAGCGGCTTCACCCGCTTCTGCAGCGCCTCGCCCTGAAAGGTGAAGGCCAGCTCCGCGCCGGCCTCGTGCACGGCCTTGGCGATGCCCCAGGCGATCGAACGATCATTGGCGACCCCCATGATCAGGCCGCGCTTGCCGGCCATCAGGCCGCTTTTGGAGTTCATTGAAGTCCCTACCACAACATCTTGATATCTTTATGGGAATCAATGGCATCCTACACCATTACCGGGGCCGGTCAATGAAGCCCACGGAGGTGTGGGAAGGGGTCGCGGAGCGTGGCGCTCAGTCACTCCCAAGCTTGCCGCGCACCTTGTAGGGATGGGTCCTCGCCGACTTCTCGATCTCGTCCTTGAGGTCGGGATCGACCTCCCTGGGCAGCACCACGACCAGGCGCACATACTGATCGCCGCGCGCGCCGCTCTTGCCGGCCTGCACGCCCTTGCCGCGCAGGCGCAGCTGCGTGCCGCTGTTGGCGCCGGCCGGCACCTTGAGCGAGACCTTGCCGTCGATGGTCGGCACGTTGAGCGTGGCGCCGAGCACCGCTTCATAGAGCGTGATCGGCAGCTCGACCAGGATATCGCTGCCGTCGCGGCTGAAGACCGGATGCGGCTCCACCGTCACCTCGACGAAGGCATCGCCCGCCGGCGCGCCGCCGCGCCCGGGCAGCCCTTGGCCCTTCAGCCGCAATGTCTGGCCGGTGTCGGTGCCGGGCGGCAGCTGCACCTCGAGGGTCTTGCCGTCGGCCAGCTGCAGGCGCTGCTTGGTGCCGAGCACGGCCTCGAGGAACGGCACGCGCACCTGGTAGCTGACATCGGCGCCCTTCAGCTTTATCGAATCGCCGGCGCCCTTGCCGAATCCGAAGAAGTCCGAAAACAGATCGTCGGAGAAATCCGCGTCGTCCTCGACGCCGAAGCCGAAGCCGCGCGTGGTGCGGCGCTGCTGCGTGCCGCCGGCGGGGCGGCTGTTGGAATAGCGCGCGCCGCGCGGCTGGCCGCTTTCGTCGATCTCGCCGCGATCGTATTTGCGGCGCTTGTCGGGATCGCTCAGGAAATCGTAGGCGGCCGTCGTCTCCTTGAACTGGGACTCGATCTTCTTGTCGCCGGGATTGAGGTCGGGGTGCAGCTTCTTGGCGAGCTTGCGGTACGCGCGCTTGATCTCCTCGTCGCTCGCGCTCCGGTTGACGCCCAGCACCTTGTATGGATCGACCATGCCGCCTCTATCCTCCGCGCACCTAAGGTAGGTGCGCAAGGCAGCGGCGACAAGGGCGAGCTGTTCCTAGGCCGACCGGGGCAGACCCGTCAGTTCATCAGCTTCCAGGTGCCGTCCGCCTGGCGGCAGGCGGTGCCGGTGCCGCTCTGGCTCTGGCCGCCCGCGTCGATCCCGGTCTGATAGGTGCGGCAGGTGCCGCTGGCGGTCTGGTAGGTCTTGGTCGGCGTGGTATAGCCGGCGGTGTTGTTCTGCGGATTGGACCAGGTCGCGGTCTGGCCGTCCTTGTTGTTGTCGAGCGCGTAGTTGGCGGTGCTGTAGGCTTGCTGGCGGTCGCGCTCGTCCAGATAGTTGCCGACGCGGTTGCCGACCAGGCCGCCGACCAGCGCGCCGGCGCCGATCGCCCACCAGTTGCCGTCGCCGGCGGCGGCGCCGATGGCCGCGCCGCCCAGCGCGCCCAGGACCGTGCCGCCCTGCTCATTGCTGATGCCGCCGCCGGAGCCGGCGCAACCGGCAAGGAGCGATATGGCCAAAATTCCGGATATGACAGTGCGCGGCATCATGCAGCCTGGCTCCCTTGCGTTTCGTCCCACTGGCTATCCGTGCCGGCCGCCTCAATTGCACGGCCGTCATGCGGGAAAATGAGGCCGCCGGGCCCTGGAATCAATGCTATAGAAGGCGCTCTCGGCAATGTGACGAATGTCCCGGAAGTCCTTGATATGTCTCAGCATCCGAACTCCGAACCGTTCGAATTGTTCCAGGACTGGTATGCCCTGGCGTCCGACAAGGAGCCGAACGATCCGAACGCCATGGCGCTCGCCACCGTCGGCGCCGACGGCCAGCCTTCGGTGCGCATGGTGCTGCTGAAGGACGCCGATCCGCGCGGTTTCGTGTTCTATACCAACTACGAAAGCCGCAAGGGCCGGCAGCTGCTGGCGACGCGCAAGGCGGCGCTCGTGATGCACTGGAAATCGCTCGGCCGCCAGGTGCGGGCGGAGGGCGCGGTGGAGACGGTTTCGGATGCCGAGGCCGACGCCTATTTTTCCTCACGCCCGAAAGCGAGCCAGATCGGCGCTTGGGCCTCCCAGCAATCGCGCCCGCTGGAAACCAGGTTCGAGCTGGAAAAGCGCGTCGCCGCCTTCACCGCCAAATACGCCATCGGCGCGGTGCCGCGGCCGCCCTATTGGTCCGGCTTCCGGCTCGTTCCCCACTACATCGAGTTCTGGGAGAACAAGCCGTTCCGGCTGCATGACAGGCTGGTCTATCATCGCGCCGGCGAAGGATGGACGACGGAGAAGCTCTATCCGTGACAACCATGGCGCCATCGGAGCAAGCACGGCTGATGCGGTTCGCCAGCTTCGCGTCGGTCGGCGCGGCGTTGCTGCTGATCGCGCTCAAGTTCGGCGCCTTCCTCGAGACCGGATCGGTGAGCCTGTTGTCGAGCTTGTTTGATTCCGCGCTCGATGGTGCGGCCTCCATCGTCAATCTCATTGCCGTTCGCCAGGCGCTGGTTCCAGCGGATGCGGAGCATCGGTTCGGCCACGGCAAGGCCGAACCGCTGGCCGGTCTGATCCAGGTGGCGTTCATCCTCGGCTCGTCGATCGTCCTGCTTGTCGAAGTGATCAATCGATTCAAGACGCGGGGGCAGGTGGAAGCGCTGGAGACGGGCGTCGGGGTCATGGTGATCTCTCTCATCGTCACCGGCCTTCTGGTTCTGCTGCAACGCCACGTGGTGCGGCGCACCGGCTCGATCGCCATTCGGACCGACCAGGCGCACTACGCAACCGACTTCCTGGTGAATGTCAGCGTCATTGTCGCTCTGGTGTTGAGCACCCAGCTCGGCTGGTGGTGGGCCGACCCGGCGATCGGACTCGCCATAGCCGTCTTCATCGCGGTTGCCGCCTTGCGGGTCGGCAAGGGTGCGCTCGACATGCTGATGGATCGCGAGATGGAGGAGGCGGAGCGCACCAGGATCAAGGAGATCGTGCGCGGCCATCCGGAAGTGCTCAACCTGCACGATCTGCGCACCCGCGCCGCGGGCCGCGACAAGTTCATCCAGTTCCACCTGGAGCTGGACGGCGCGCTCAGCCTGTTGGACGCGCATCGCATTTCCGACGCGGTCGAGGCTGACGTTCGTGCGGCCTTTCCCGGCGCCGAGGTTATCATCCACGAGGATCCGGCCGGCGTGGTGGAGCAGCGCGCCACCTTCCGGCATCACTGAGGACATTCGAGATGAGCGGAGAAACGAAGAAAATCGTCGTCCTGACCGGGGCCAGCCGCGGCATCGGACATGCCACGGTCAAGCGCTTCAGCCAGGAGGGCTGGCGCGTGCTGACCTGCAGCCGCGACGTGATTCCCGATTCATGCCAGTACGATCCGAACTGGACCAACCACATCACGGTCGATCTGGGACAGCCGGAAGAAGCCGACCGCTTCGTGGAGGAAGCAGGGCGCATCCTCGCCGGCCAGCCGGTCCATGCCCTGGTCAACAACGCCGCGGTCAGCCCGAAGACGAGCTTCAAGGAACGCCTCGGCATCCTCAACGGCGACGTCGATGCCTGGCGCGAGGTGTTCGAGCTCAACTTCTTCACGCCGCTCAAGCTGGCGCGCGGCTTCGCCAAGCCCCTGCACCAGGGCAAGGGCGCCATCGTCAACATCACCTCGATCGCCGGCCACGCCATCCATCCCTTCGCCGGCTCGGCCTATTCGACCTCGAAGGCCGCGCTCTCGGCGCTGACGCGCGAGATGGCGGTGGAGTTCGCCGCGCTCGGCGTGCGCGTCAACGCCGTGGCGCCGGGCGAGATCGAAACCGCCATGATCGGCCCGGAATACGAAGCCCTCATCCCGCGCATCCCGATGGGCCGCATGGGCACGACCGAGGAAGTGGCGGGCGTGGTGTTCCAGCTGTGCGGCCCCGATTTCGGCTACGTCACCGGCACGGAGATCTTCCTCACCGGCGGGCAGCACTTGTTCTAGCTTATATGATTCGGTTGAAAATCGGGCGAACTCGAGCCTTTAGTGATCCTTGCGCAATGGCAGGAGTGGCGCATGGCATCCATCCCGTCGTAGTTGTACACATATTAATTGTAGGCAATTGGCTCAAGTCTGCGAGGGACGGCCGTAATTGCGAACGGAGATGATTCTCGTCACGGTCGGACCGCACCTGTTCTGAGTATCCGCCTGCCAAAGTGGCAGCGCCTATCGCTTCGACAGCGCTGCCTGCGCCTTGGCGAGGTCCGGCGGCGGCAGGTCCATGTTGTGCGACACGTCGATCAGCCAGCGCTCGCCGTGCCGGGTCACGATCCAGTTCAGCAGGCCAATGCGCTCCGGCCAGGGATTGCCGTGCGGATCGCGGGCGCCGGTCATGGTCCATTTGACATCGACCGCGGCGACATCCGGGCGGATCATGCGGATGCGCGTCTCCAAGACCCTGAGGTGGCTGTCCGTGAACATGGTTTTGAAGAGCGGCGCATGCAGGGCCTCGATCGCGGCGCGCCCTCTCACCGCCATGCCGAACACGTTGGTGAAGTCCCCATCCTCCGCGAAGGGTTCGGCCAGGGCGTGGGCGTCGTGGCGGTTCCACGCCGTCTCCAACGCGCGCATCAAGCCTTCGACGGCCTGTTCCACGCTCTTGTCAGGTGTCATGTGAGTCTCCAGAAGCGGTGCCTGCTGCCAGTATACAGCTGAGCCCCCGCGACGGTTTCAAACTGCCTACTGGCCTTCCCACAATTTCAGGAACCAGTCGCGGCGGCGCTGCACCTCGTCGATCTCGTGATCGAGCCACGGCAGCAGGGCGCTGTCGGTGTCGGTGTGGTGATCGCGCAGATCGTTGAGGCGGATCAGCTCGCGGTCGCACACTTCCATCAGCATCTCGAGCTGCTGGCGGCGCTGCTCGGGTGTCAGCAGATCGAGGAAATACAGTTTCAGCGCGACGATCAGCTTGTTCACCTCGCCCATCGGCCCGCGCAGATTGGCGGTCATCAGGCGCAGCAGCTCGGCCTCGCCCCCCTTGGTGAGACGCATGGTCTGGGAATCGTTCGGGAGCTTGGGGTCGGCCGCCTCGATCAGGCCCTCGATCTTCAGCAATTCCAGCGACGGCCCCAGCAGATCGAGCGAGGGGCCGACGATGCGCGCGGTGAAATGCCGGATGTCGCGCGCCAGATCGGCATAGACACGCGGGCGCATCGCCAGCAGGCCGAGTGCCGCCAGCCGGACAGCTTCGCTGGGAATCAGGCTATTATCCTTGTACATCCGGAGCTTAGGTTATTGCTAGGACCGCCATTCTAGCGGTATTGGCGAGGCCTGTCCATGGCAACTGAGAATGATTCGCAATTAACCGGGATCAGGCGCGGATCCCGCGCAGCCGCTCCGACCGCCGGCGCAGCAATTCGACCGTCACCAGCATCACGACGGCGACGCTGATGAGGACGGTGGCAGCCGCGGTGATGGTCGGGCTGATCATCTCACGGATGCCGCTGAACATCTGGCGAGGCAGGGTGCGCTGGTCACTGCTGCCGATGAAGAGCACGCAGACGACCTCGTCCCACGACGTGACGAACGCGAATAGAGCGCCCGAGATCACGCCGGGCGAGATCAACGGCAGGATCACCTTGCGGAACACCAGGGTCGGCGGCGCGCCGAGGCTGGCGCCGGCCCGGATCATCGATTGGTCGAAGCCGGTCAGGGTTGCGGTCACCGTGATGACCACGAAGGGCGTGGCGAGCAGCGTGTGGGCCAGGATGACGCCGGCATAGGTGTTGTTGAGGATGATCGTGGGCTCGCTGGTGACGACCAGCGGGTTGGCATAGAAGAAGAACAAGGCCGCCGCGGTGATCACCACCGGCACCACCATCGGCGAGATCAGGACCGCCATCACCAGGGCGCGCGCCGGAAAGCTCGGCCGCGACAGGCCGAGCGCCGCGACCGTGCCGAGCGTGGTGGAGAGAATGGTGCTGAAGAAGGCGATGATGATGCTGTTCTTCACCGCCGTCGTCCAACGGTCGTTGAAAAAGAAGTCCTCGTACCAGCGCAGCGACCAGTCGCCGCGCGGGAAGCTGAGGAACGAGGAATTGTTGAAGCTGATCGGAATGACGATCAGGATCGGCGAGATCAGGAACAACAGGACCAGGCCGCAGAAGATGAAGAAGAACAGCCGCCAGGCGCGCTCCTGCGCGGAGGCATAGATCGGCAGGCCGAGAAGCGGAAGACCTTTCATCGCGCTCACCCAAGCTTCATCTTGTCGATCCCGACCAGGCGGTTATAGGCCCAGTACAGCACCATGGTGATGATGAGCAGCATGCCGCCGAGCGCCCCGGCCTGGCCGAAATTGATGATGTTGTTCATGTAGTAGGCGACGTAGTAGCTGACCATCTGGTCGCGCGGTCCGCCCACCAGGGCCGGCGTGATGTAATAGCCAAGGCACAGGATGAAGGTCAGCAGGCAGCCGGCGGCGATGCCCGGGACGGTCTGCGGGAAATAGACCTTCCAGAACGCATGGAAGGGACCGGCGCCGAGCGAGCGCGCGGCGCGCACGTGGCTGGCTGGGATGGTCTTCATCACGCTGTAGATCGGCAGCAGGGTGAAGGGCAGCTGGATGTGGGTCATGGCGAGGATGGTGCCGAAGCGCGTGAAGATCATGTCGAACCGGTTGTTGATCAGCAGCTCCATCAGATCGTTCAGCGGCCCCTCGCTGCGCAGCAGCACGAACCACGCCGTCGTGCGCACCAGCAGCGAGGTCCAGAACGGCAGCATGACGAAGATCATCAGGATATTGGCGCGCGCCGGCGGCTGGGTCGCCAGCAGATAGGCCACCGGAAAGCCGAGGATCAGCGTGAAGATCGTGACGAGGCCGGCGATCCAGAAGGTCCGGGCATAGACGTCGATGAAGACCGCCTGGTTTGCCTGGACGCGCTCGAGCCCCTCGGGTCCCTGCTGCAAATCGACCGCGGACAGCCAGTAATAAGGCGTGTATCTGGCGGAGACGCTCTTGATGATGCGCCACAGCGCCACGTCGCCCCAGATCTTGTCGGTGGCGAGGAAGAGCTCCTTGTAGGGGCCGCTCGATGCGGTCTCGATCTTGCGCGTGATGCCTTTGAACTTCGACATCGCGCCGGCGAATTCGTAATTGATGCGCTTGGCGATCTCGCCCACTTGGCGCTGCGCCTGGGCGGCTTTCAGGTCGGCCGCGAGCGCCGCGAAGCCCGCTTCATCCGGCAGCGCCTGCCCGTCCCACTCCGCCAGCGCCGCGTGGGTCTGGTCGAGCCGGCCATAGGTCTCCTCGTTCTTGACGCTCTTGAAGGTCATGACGAGCAGCGGGAACAGGAAGGTGATGGCGACGAACAGGAACAGCGGCGCCACCAGCCCCACCGCCTTCATCCTGCGCGACCGCTCGGCCCGTGCCAGCCGCGCCTTGAGCGGGACGCCGTCGATGGTCAGGAGGGGTGCGGTTTCCGCAATGGCCATGCGATCAATGTGTCCCTGGCGAAATGCCTCTGGTCTGCGGAAGCGGCGCCGGGCGCGAGATGCCCGGCGCCGTCCGATCGGTCAGACGATGGTTACTGCGCCAGCCAGGCGTTGAAGCGCTTGGTTAGCTCTTCGTTGTTGTCGGCCCAGAACACGAGATCGGTCGGAATCGCCGTCTTCATGTTGTCCGGGAAGGTCGGCAGTGTCGGCGCGATCTTCGGATCGACCAGGGCGATCGCGTCCTTGTGCGTCGGCGCATAGGCGATGTATTTCGACTGCTGCGACATGTTCTTCGGGTCGCTGGCGAACTTGATGAAATCATAGGCGCCATCGAGGTTCTTGGTGCCGGCC
>DASYRS010000366.1:0-7163 GCA_036004205.1 Dongiaceae bacterium | reverse complement strand
GCCGGAGATGATGTCGGCGATCGGCGCGTAATCGGACGCCGTTGCTGGATCGACCAGCCGCTCGAACGAATAGACGAAGTCCTGCGCGGTCACCGGGTCGCCGTTCGACCATTTGGAATCGCGCAGATGGAAGGTGTAGGTCTTGCCGTCGTCGCTGGCTTCCCACTTCTCGGCGACGCCCGGAATGACCTGGCCGTCCTCCGAATAGGTGGTGAGGCCCTCGAGCCGCTCATATTGGATGTTGGATTCGGTAACGCCGGTCGACTTCGCCGGATCGAGCGTTTCCGGTTCGGCGCCGTTGCCGCGATTCAAAACCATTTCAGCCTGCGCTGCGCTCGACGCAATCAGAAGCGTCGCCGCTGCCAGCGCAGACAACAGAACGTTGCGCTTTATCAGTGACATTTGCATGTCCTCCCTAGTCGATGTGAGGTCTCGCTCGGCGGCACTTGTTTATCTTAATTAGCCTCCGGCCCCCGCGCGGACTTGGGGCGATATTCCCTGATTGGTACGATTGTTTCAATGAGATTAAGGCGGAATAAGCCAATAAATCCGCGTTGTTCCCGCTTCCCCGGCCGTTCGCCTTTCGTATCCCGGCCCACAGAAATCCAGTCAGATTGCCGGGGCCGGCCACCAGCGGGCTGGCGCTTCGCCGGGCAAGCGTCGAAGTGCCAGCCTGGAGCGACAATACGACTGCTGGAGCGCCCCGCCAGCCTCGGCCGCCGGGGTCGCGACCAGGTGGGTCCGGAGGCCGCTACTCGGCGGCGCGGCGTGTGCTGGCGGGGCTGCGCAAGGCGGCCAGCAGCTCGTCCCGGCGCTTGCCGATCGATTCGACACTGGCCTCCTTGATGTGGCCATAGCCGCGGATCTGCTCCGGCAGGGCGGCCAATGCGACCGCCGTGGCGTGATTTTCGGGCGAAAGTCCGCTCACGATCTCCGCGACCAACGCCTCGTATTCCGCGATCAGCCGCCGCTCGAGCTTGCGGTCCGGCGACTTCGCGAAGGGGTCGAAGGCGGTGCCGCGCAGGCCTTTCAGCCGCGCCAGCAGGCGGAACGCCGTCATCATCCAGGGACCGAACTGCTTCTTCTTGATCCGACCGGTGACCGGATCGGCATGCGATACCGCCGGCGGTGCGAGGTGGAAGTGCAGCTCGTAATCGCCCTCGAACTGGGCGGCGATGCGTTCGCGGAACACCGGATCGGAATGCAGCCGCGCGACCTCGTACTCGTCCTTGTAGGCCAGCAGCTTCGCGTAGTATTTCGCGACCGCGATCGACAGGGCCTGCGAGCCGGGCACGGCACCGCGCTCGGCCGCGGCGACGCGATCCACCAGCGTGCGATAGCGCTCGGCATAGGCCGCGTTCTGGTAGCGGGTCAGATGGGCCACGCGATGGGCGATGATCTCGTCCAGCGTCTCGGGGATCGGCCGCGCCGCGGCGGTCAGCCGGGCCGCCGCCTTCTCGACGCCGGCCAGATCGACGGCGGCGCGCCGGCCCCACAGGAAGGCGAGCTTGTTCTCTTTCGCCGAGGTGCGGTTGAGGTCGATCGCCCGCTCGATGGCGGCGGCGGAAACCGGGACCAGGCCGCGTTGATAGGCGTAGCCCAGCATGAACATGTTGGTCGCGATCGAATCACCGATCAGCGTGGTGGCAAGGCCGGTCGCATCGACGAATTCGGCCGCGCCCGGCCCGACCGCCGCCTCGATCGCCCCCTTCAGGGTTTGGCCGGGGAAGTGATAATCGGGATTGCGGATGAAGTCGGCGGTGATGGTTTCATGGCTGTTGACGATGGCGCGGCTGTGGCCGACGCGCCCCTTGGCCAGCGCGTCGAAGGTGGCGGCCACCACGATGTCGCAGCCCAGCAGCAGGTCGGCATTGCCGGCCGCGACGCGGACGGCGTGAATCTCCTCCGGCCGGTTGGCGATGCGCACGTGGGAAAAGACCGCGCCGCCCTTCTGCGCGAGGCCCGTCATGTCCATGATGGAGCAGCCCTTGCCCTCCAGATGCGCCGCCATGCCGAGCAGCGCGCCGATGGTGACGACGCCGGTCCCGCCGATGCCGGTGACCAGGATGTTGAACGGGTCCTTGAGCGCCGGCATATCCGGCTCGGGTAGCACTTCGCCCACCGGCATGCTCGGCTCCGGCTTCTTGAGCTTGCCGCCTTCGATGGTCACGAAGCTGGGGCAGAAGCCGTTGAGGCAGGAATAATCCTTGTTGCAGCTCGACTGGTCGATGGCGCGCTTGCGGCCCATCGCGGTCTCGAGCGGGATGACCGACAGGCAGTTGCTGGCCTTCGAGCAATCGCCGCAGCCTTCGCAGACCTCCTCGTTGATGAAGACGCGCTTCGCCGGGTCGGGCATCAGGCCGCGCTTGCGCCGCCGACGTTTTTCGGCCGCGCAGGTCTGGTCATAGATAATGGCGGTCACGCCCTTGATCTCGCGCATCTCGCGCTGGATCGTATCGAGTTCGTCGCGATGGTGAACTGAAATGCCGTCAGGTAAGTCAGCGCCGCGATAGATCTCGGGTCGGTCCGTGACGATTGTGATCTTCGAGAGCGCTTCCGCGATCAGCTGCTGCGCCATCATCGGAACGGTCAGCGGTCCGTCCACCGGTTGGCCGCCGGTCATGGCGACCGCGTCGTTGAACAGGATCTTGTAGGTGATGTTGGCGCCCGAGGCGACTGCCGCACGGATCGCCAGCAGCCCGGAATGGTAATAGGTGCCGTCGCCCAGGTTCTGGAACACGTGTCCGGTCTTGGAGAACGGCGCCTGGCCGATCCAGGTCGCGCCTTCGCCGCCCATCTGTGTGAAGGTCTCGGTGCCGCGCTCCATCCAGCTTGCCATGATGTGGCAGCCGATGCCGGCCAAGGCCCGCGATCCTTCCGGCACCTTGGTCGAGGTGTTGTGCGGGCAGCCGGAGCAGAAATAGGCGACGCGGCGGATTGCCGGCTTGTAGCCTATTAGGGACTTCTCCTTGGCCTCCAGGAACTTCAGGCGATCGTCGATCGCCGGGCTGGTGTGGAAACGCGCGATGCGCTTGGCAATGACGCGCGCGATGCGCGCCGGGGTCAGCTCATCGGCGGAGGGCAGGATCCATTCGCCGCTTTCGTCGAACTTGCCGACGACCTTGGGCCTGACGCTCTCCTTCCAGTTATAGAGCTGCTCCTTGAGCTGGTTCTCCATCAAGGCACGCTTTTCCTCGACGACCAGGATCTCCTCGAGCCCTTCGGCAAAGTGGCGCACGCCCTCGCGCTCCAGCGGCCAGGTCATGCCGACCTTGTAGAGCGACAGGCCGATGCGCTTGGCGTAATCGTCATCGATGCCGAGATCGTCCAGCGCCTGGCGCACGTCCATATAGGTCTTGCCGCAGGTCACGATTCCGAAGCGCCGGTTCGGCCCGTCGATCATCACCTTGTTGAGCCTGTTGGCGCGGCAAAAGGCGAGGGCGGCGTAGAGCTTATATTTGTGGAGCAGCATCTCCTGCTCCAGCGCCTGGATGGTGGCAAACTGGGAGGAGGGCATGCGGATGTTGAGCCCACCCTCAGGCAGCGCGAAATCCTCGGGGATCTTGATGCTGACGCGGTCGGGATCGACATAGACCGAAGCGGTGGAATCGCAATTGTCCGCCACTACCTTCATGGCGATCCAGCAGCCGGAATAGCGCGAGGCGGCCCAGCCATAGAGGCCGTAATCGAGGAACTCCTGGATGTTCGCCGGATTGAGGACCGGTATGCCGTAATCCATGAAGGCATATTCGGTCTGGTGCGCGGTGGTGGAGGATTTCGACGTGTGATCGTCGCCCGCCAGCACCAGCACGCCACCATGCTTGGCGGTGCCCGCAAGGTTGCCGTGACGGAACACGTCACCGCAGCGGTCGACACCCGGCCCCTTGCCGTACCACATGCTGAAGACGCCGTCGTATTTGTTGTCGCCGAACAGATCGAGTTGCTGGCTGCCCCAGACCGCGGTGGCGGCCAAGTCCTCGTTCACGCCCGGCTGGAACTTGATCTGATGCTCGTCGAGATGCTTCTTGGCGGCCGTCAGGGCCTGGTCGAGCCCGCCCAAAGGCGAGCCGCGATAGCCCGTGACATAGCCGGCGGTGTTGAGTCCGGCCGCCATGTCGCGCTGGCGTTGCATGATGGCGAGGCGCGTCAGCGCCTGCATGCCGTTGAGGTAAACCCGGCCCTCATGTGCGGTGTATTTGTCGTCCAGGGTGACGGACGCCAAGCGCGCCGATTGCGCCACTTTTGCTTCTCCCAAAGCGGGCGCCCGGCCGGTTGCTCCGACCTTCTTGCAGCCCATTAGAGTGAAAAATGGGCCTATTTCACGTGTTTGTCTAGGATTGCCCGATGGGGTTCGATTTGGTCGCCGAGGAGCGCCTATGATAACCTTTGATTTCGTCTGACTGAGGGCCGACGCAATGAGCGTTCTCGTCACCGGCGCCGCTGGCTTCCTCGGCATGCACGTGGCGCTGCGACTCCTCGCGCGCGGCGAGCGCGTGGTCGGCGTTGACGATCTCGACGAGTACTATTCGCTGGAGCTGAAGGAGGCGCGGCTGGCCGAGTTGGAGGAGCATGCCGGCTTCTCCTTCCACTACCTCGATATCGGCGATGCGGAGTCGGTGGCCAAGGTGCTGGCCATGTACCCGGATATCTCCGGCGTCGTCCACCTGGCGGCTCAGGTCGGGGTCGGGCACAGCCACGAACGGCCGCGGGATTTCCTCCACACCAACGTCTCCGGCATGTTCATCCTGTTGGAGGCCTGCCGGGCGCTGGCGCATCTGCGCCACATCGTCTACGGCTCGTCCTCGGCGGTCTATGGCGGCAACCGCAAGGTGCCGTTCGCGGAAAGCGATCGGGCCGACAATCCGCGCTCGATCTACGCCGCCTCCAAGCGCGCCGACGAATTGCTGGCCGCGGCCTATGCCCATCGCACCCGGATGCCGATGACGGGCCTGCGCCTGTTCGCGATCTATGGGCCGTGGGGCCGGCCCGACATGTTCTACATGACCTTCACCGAGGCAATCCTCGCGCGGCGGCCGATCCGGGTCTACAACAGGGGCGATTTCAGGCGCGACGTCACCTACGTCGACGACGCGGTCACAGGCATCCTCGCCGCGCTGGACCGCCCGCCGGCGGCGACGGGCCCGGTCGAAACGCCGCACCGCATCCTCAATATCGGCAACGACCACGCCGTCAGCCTCGGCGATTTCATCCGCGAGATCGAACGCGCCACCGGCGAACGCGCGATCATCGAGGATGAACCGATGAAGGCGGACGATCTACTAGAGACCTATGCGGATATCGCGCTGGCGCGCCGGGCGCTGGGCTACGAGCCGAAGACGCAGCTCAGCGAGGGCGCGCAGCGATTCGTAGAGTGGTACTTGCGGCACTATGAGCGGAAGAAGGTGGCGTAACGGCGAGTTCGCTGCTGTCGCGATTTCACCGCAAGCGGCGTTCTTCTCCGTCACGGTCGGACCAAGCCGTGACGGAGAAGGCTGGAGCGTTGGCGCTCAGCTCGTTCCAAACCGCACCGCATGCACCGGCGGCAGATGGTGCGTGATGGCGTGCCAGTGGTCGCCCTGGTCCTCGGTGACGTAGAGGTTGCCGGTGGTGGAGCCGAAGGCGAGGGTATCGCCGGTTTGGTCGATGTCGAGGGCGTGGCGCAGCACAAGGTCGTAGCCGAAGCCGGTGGGCAGGCCGTTCGCAAGCGCCTCGAAATTGCCGCCGCCGTCGCGGGTGCGCGACGCGACGAAATGGCCATCCTTCGGCACGCGCACTTCGTCCTTGATCGCCGGTACGAACCAGGCCTTCGAGGGATCCTTCGGATGGACCGCGACGCCGAAGCCGAAGCGCGGCCCGGCGAATTGCCATTCGGCCAGATCGTTGGTGCTGTAGAAGATGCCATTGTGATGCTGGCACCAGAAATGATCCGGCTTGCCGCGGCATTGCACGATGCGGTGCGGGTCCTGGATCGTCGGGTCTTCGCGGCGTTCGGGCGGCATGTATTCGGCGAACAGGCCTTTCGAGCGGCAGGTCCAGCTGGCACCTTCATCCTCGCTGCGCCATACGCCGCCGCAGGAGATCGCGATGACGAGGCGGCTGGACTTACGCGGGTCGACGCAGATCGTGTGAAGTGCCGTATCGTCGGTGCCGCCGCCGAACCACTTGGCGCGGTCCGGCAGATTCCACAGGCCTTCGACCAGCTGCCAGTCGCCTTCGCCGTTCCGATCGTTGCGGAACAAGGCGGCGGGCAGCGAACCGGCCCAGACCAGGCCGGGCTGGTCCGCGCCGCCGGCCTCCAGCGCCCAGATCTGGTTGAGGCTGGGCGCCTCCTTGTCCTCGGACTTCGGCAGCGTGGGCATGATGAGCTCCTCCCGGGTCGCGCCCTGGTTGGTGGAGCGGTGAAGCTTGGCGCCGAAATGGCCGAGATTGAGCGCTGCGTACCAGTTGCCGGTGCGCGGATCGGCCAGGAAGGCCGTCACCGGCTGGCCCAGGAACGCGACAAAGGTCTGTTGCCATTTGCCACCGGTGCGCTCGAACTTGAACAGGCCCTTGCGCGTGCATACGAATAGGGGTTGCGACATGGTCCTTCCTCTTCAGCCTCCTGACAGGGCCTGCATGACGTAGATTTCGGATGTGGGCGAAACGCTCCGGCCGAGATCGCGCTTGTCGGTCAGCAATTCGCCGTCGATGAAGACCGCCACATGGCGCCGCAACCGACCCTGGTCGTCGAGTATGTAGGACCGCGCCCTTGGTACGGCCGCGAAATAGGCGTCGAGCGCCGCGCCCAGCGTCGCCGCTTCGACATGGGTGGGGCCGCCAGGGGCCACCCGCCGCAAATGCGATGTCAAATGGATCGTCGGCACAGGCTTCTCCCAAGCCCTTGCTGTGCTTGCGAAACTTATCCCAGAGCGGTGTTCTGTTCAATCGCCGGAGGCCGTGCGCAAGACGGCAAAGCGTGGTTTAATCCCGCCCAGGACAACGGGGATGACCATGAATCTGCCTACGCTGCCTTTGACCCGCGCGCCGCGCCAGTCGGCCCGCACTTTCCTCGGCTGGCCATCGGTCACCGATCTGGAGACCTTGTCCGCGGACGTCGCGTTCCTCGGCATTCCCTACAACGCTCCCTATTCCATGGAAGAGGTGGCGAACAACCAGGCGCAGGC
>DASYRS010000365.1:0-2570 GCA_036004205.1 Dongiaceae bacterium | reverse complement strand
GGCCATCGCGCCCCGCCAGGTCCGGTGAACTCGAATTCGCCGAGCGGGCGCGCAGCGGGCGGCAGGGGCGAGACGTTCGCCGGATCGTGGGCGATCCGCACGACCGGCAGGAATTCCGGTACATGATGGAACGCCCAGCAGTTCCAAGGCGCCTGGCGCCAGTTGGCCAGCGTGACGCCGGCGCCCAGCGCTGTCGTTCCTTCGTTCACGATCGCCGCACTCCCATTCTTTCCCGCTTCAGCCCGACGCCGACATAGTGATGCAACAGCCGGGGATCGCCGCGCAAGACGTCTGGCGCCACGTTTTCGCAGCTCCGGCCGTTCTCGATGAACAGGATGCGGTCGGCGACGCTCAATGCCGCCTCCACCCGCTGCTCCACCAGGATGGTGGCGACGCCCTCGGCCTTCAGCCGCCGGACGGTGTCCAGGATGGTGGCGATGGCGCTCGGCATCAATCCCTCCGTCGGCTCGTCCAGCAGCAGCGCCTTGGGCTCCAGGCAAAGGGCGCGGGCCGTTGCCAGCATCTGCTGTTCCCCGCCGCTCAAGGTGCCGGCCCGCTGGCGCAGCCGGTCGCGCAGGACCGGGAACAGGCCGAGCACGCGCTCCAGCGTCGCCTGGCCGCGGTTGCGCGTCATCAATCCGACCTGCAGGTTTTCCTCCACGGTCAGGTCGGAGAACAAGCGCCGGCCCTGTGGGCAATAGCCGATGCCTTGCTTGGGCACCGCGTGGGCGGGCAGGGCGGTCAGCTCGACGCCATCCAGCGCGACGCGTCCGGATCGCGGCTTGATCAGCCCCATGATGGCCTTGAGGAGGGTGGTCTTGCCGGCGCCGTTGCGGCCGAGCAGGCACAGGACTTCGCCCTGGCGCAGCTCCAGCGCGAAGTCGCGCAGCACCTGCACGTTGCCATAGAAGCAGTTGAGGCCTTCGACGATCAGCATCAGGCGCCCAGATAGGCTTGCTGGACCGCCGGATTGGCGGTGATCTCGGCCGGCGTGCCTTCGGCCAGGATGGCGCCGTTATTCATCACGGTGATGCGCTGCGCCAGCTCCATCACCACGTCCATGTTGTGCTCGATGAGGAGGATGGTGGCATCGGCCGCGATCTCGCGCACCAGCTTGCAGAAATTCGTGATCTCCGCTTCCGACAAGCCTTGCGTCGGCTCATCCAGCACCAGCAGCTTCGGCTTCAGCGCCAGGCTCATCGCGACCTCCAGCAGGCGTTGATGGCCGTAGGGCAGGTTGGCCGCCGGCGTGTCGCCGCGTTCGCGCAGTTCCACGCGTTCCAGCGCACTTGCGACGGCGGAGGCGAGCGCGGCCCGATCGACCGGATGCCACGGCGCCTTGCCCAGGGTCAACGCACGCTGCGCCGCCAGCGCCACATTCTCGAAGCAGGTGAGGTTGCGGAACACGCTGGTGATCTGGAAAGTGTAGACGATGCCGCGCGCGACGCGCTCCCACGGCGGCAGGCGCGTGACGTTCGCGCCGCCGAACAGGATCGCGCCATCGCTCGGCGCCACGCGGCCGCAGATCATGCTGACCAATGTGGTCTTGCCGGCGCCGTTGGGGCCGATGACGGCGCGGATCTCGCCCGGCTCCAGGCGGAAGTCGACCCGGTCGACGGCAGTCAATCCGCCGAAGCGCCGGCTCAGCGATCTTGTCTCCAGGAAGCTCACGGCAGCCACCGCAGGCGCTTCTCGCGCAAGGTGCCGAGGATGCCCTTGGGGAAGAACAGGGTGAGCAGCACCAGCGCGGCGCCGACCACGATGCGATAACTCTCCGTCACCTCGCCGGTCCATTCCACCAGGTAGAACATCAGCAACGCCCCGACGATGGGACCGAGGATGGTGCCGCTGCCGCCCAGCAGCACCCACAACAGCGCGTAGATCGAATACTCGATCGAGGCGAAAGTCGCGCCGACATAGCCGAACATCAGCGCATAGGCCGCGCCGGCCGCACCCGACAGCAGGCCGGAAAGGGCAAGGGCCAGCAGCTTGTAGCGGAAGGTGTGGTAGCCCAGCATCTTCACCCGTTCCTCGTTCTCGCGGATCGCGACGAGGACGCGCCCGACGCGGGATCGGATCAGGATGAAGCACAGAGCCAGTGCGCCGGCGAACAAGGCGAGCGCCAGATTGTAGCGCACCGTGGGATTGACGAGGCTGATGCCGCCAATCTGCCGCGCCGCTTCGCTGAGCACGATGCCTTCGTCGCCGCGCGTCACGTCGTTGAAGTAGAGGATCAGCAGGAAGCAGGCCTGCGAGAACATCATGGTGACGATCATGAAGGAGACGCCGGCGGTGCGCAGGGCAACCAAGCCGACGGCGGTCGCGAAAGCGAGTCCCCCCGCCGCGCCGCAGATGAAGGCGCTGACCGGATCGATGCTGAAATAATGCACGCTAAGGCCGGCGGCATAGAGTCCGGCCGCGAAGAACATGGCGTGGCCGAGGCTGAGCAGGCCAGTGTAGCCGATCAGGATGTTGTAGCCGATGCCATAGACCGCCAGCACCATGATGCTGGTGAAGTTGGTGTGGTGGTAGGGCGGCAGCACGAACTGCAGCAGGAACAGCACGGCGAG
>DASYRS010000364.1:0-6843 GCA_036004205.1 Dongiaceae bacterium | reverse complement strand
GCCGGCGGCCTGAGGTAGAGGAGCAGTTATGAACGCCGCAACGATGCCACTCGACAGCAAGACCCGCAGCAACGCGCCCGACACGCCGTTGTACCTGGATTACCAGGCGACGACGCCGATGGATCCGCGCGTGCTCGAGGCGATGATGCCGTATTTCACGACGAAATTCGGCAACCCGCATTCGCGCAACCACCACCATGGCTGGGAAGCGGAAGAGGCGGTCGAAAAGGCGCGGGCACAGGTCGCGAAGCTGATCAATGCGGACGAGCGCGAGATCGTGTTCACGTCGGGCGCCACGGAATCGAACAACCTCGCGATCGCCGGCGTGGCGCGCTTCTACAAGGACAAGAAGAACCACATCATCACCTGCGTGACCGAGCATAAATGCGTGCTCGATACCTGCCGGCATCTGGAGCAGGAAGGGTTCGAGGTCACCTATCTGCCGGTGCAGCAGAACGGCCTCATCGATCTGGAGCGGCTCAAGGCCGCGATCCGGCCGGAGACCATGATCGTCTCGGTGATGGCGGTGAACAACGAGATCGGCGTGATCCAGCCGCTGGCGGAGATCGGCAAGATCTGTCGCGCGGCCAAGGTCTACTTCCATACCGACGCGGCTCAGGCGGTTGGCAAGATTCCGCTCGATGTCGATGCGATGAACATCGACATGATGTCGATCTCCGGCCACAAGATCTACGGACCGAAGGGCATTGGCGCGCTCTATGTCCGGCGTAAGCCGCGCGTGCGGCTCGAGGCGCTGATCCATGGCGGCGGACAGGAACGCGGCATGCGCTCCGGCACCCTGCCGACGCCGCTGTGCGTCGGGCTGGGCGAAGCCTGCGCCATCGCGCAGCGCGAGATGGGCGCGGAGGCAGAGCGATTGAAGAGCCTGCGCGACCGCTTCTACAAGAAGATCAGCGACAAGCTGCCGGAGGTCTATCTCAACGGTGATCTCGACAGCCGCATCCCCGGCAACCTCAACCTCTCCTTCGCCTATGTGGAAGGCGAGGGGCTGATGATGGGGATCAAGGACCTGGCGGTTTCGTCGGGCTCGGCCTGCACCTCGGCGTCGCTGGAGCCGTCCTACGTGCTGCGCGCGCTGGGCGTGGAGGAGGAGTTGGCGCACACCTCGCTGCGCATCGGGCTGGGGCGTTTCACCACCGAGCAGGATGTCGACTACGCGGTCGAGCACATCGTGGAGTCGGTCCAGCGCCTGCGCTCGATGAGCCCGCTGTGGGAGATGGCGCAGGAAGGCATCGATATTAAGTCGATCAAGTGGGCAGAGCACTGATCGGTGCGACCGAGCCCAATCATCGGCTTGGAATTCTAGGAGAGCACACATGGCATATAGCGAGAAACTGATCGACCACTACGAGAACCCGCGCAATGTCGGCGCCCTCGACAAGGGCGACGCCACGGTCGGGACCGGTCTGGTCGGCGCGCCGGCTTGCGGCGACGTGATGAAGCTGCAGATCAAGGTCGGCGCCGATGGCCGCATCGAGGATGCGAAGTTCAAGACCTTTGGCTGCGGCTCGGCGATCGCCTCGTCCTCGCTCGCGACCGAGTGGGTGAAGGGCAAGACGCTGGACGAAGCGGAGACGATCAAGAACACCATGATCGCGCAGCACCTGTCGCTGCCGCCGGTGAAGATCCATTGCTCGGTCCTGGCCGAGGATGCGATCAAGGCCGCGATCAGGGATTATCGCGAGAAGCACGGCAAGCCGGCCGAGCAGGCTGCGGAGTAGCGCACAGATCATGGATACCGGCACCAACATCCCGGACAGCGCGCCCCCTGTGGCCGCGCCTGACGTCAAGCCGAAGCGCGTTCCGCGCGCGCGGCCGGCCGCCATCAATCTGACGGCGGCCGCGGTCGAGCGCGTGAAGGCGCTGCTGGACAAGCGCGGCAAGCCGTCGGCCGGCATTCGCATCGGCGTGAAGACCAAGGGCTGCTCCGGCCTCAGCTACACGCTGGAATTCGCCGACCAGAAGGGGCCGATGGACGAAGTGGTGCAGCAGGATGGCGTGACGGTCCTGATCGACCCGAAGGCGACCTTGTTCATCCTCGGCACCGAGATGGATTATGTGGAAGAGAAGCTGCAATCCGGCTTCGTCTTCAAGAATCCGAACGAGAAGGGCCGCTGCGGCTGTGGCGAATCCTTCCACGTCTGATGTCGCATAGTGATGTCGACCCAAACCGACGATACGCGCGCGGCGCGCGCTGGTCTTGTGCCGTGCTGGTCCTGCAAGGGGCCGGTGGCGGGGCAGGCTTTGTTCTGCCACACCTGCGGCGCGATCCAGCCGCCCGGGCAGATTGACCGCTTCCGCCGGCTCGGCATCGAGCCGGACTTCGATCTCGACCTCGACGTGATCGAGAGGCGCTATCTCGGTTTCCAGCGCGCCATCCATCCCGACCGTTTCGCTGCCAAGCCGGCGAAGGAGCGCGCGTTGTCGGAGGCGCAGGCGGTCGCGCTGAACGAAGCCTACGAGACGCTGAAGGACCCGCTGCGCCGCGCCGCCTATCTGCTGAGCCTCAAAGGCGTCGATGCGTCCGTCTCGAAGGATGAAACGGTGCGCGATCCGGAATTGTTGATGGAAGCGATGGAAGCGCGAGAAGCCCTGATGGAGGCGACCAGCATCGAGAAGGTGGAAAAGCTTCAGGCCAAGGCCGGCGCCGAGGCGATCGCCATTCTGTCCGATCTGTCCAAGGCGTTCGCGAGCGGCGACCTGAAGGCGGCCAATCGGCTGACCACGCGGCTCAAATATCTGCGCAAGTATCTCGAAGAGACGCGCACCCGCCGCATCGCGCTCGAGCAGCCGGAAGGGTCGGCGTAGTCATGCTGCTGCAGATCCACGAACCGGGCGAAACGCCGGAGCCGCACGCGCAAGAGCGCGGGATTGCCATCGGCATCGACCTCGGCACCACCAATTCGGTAGTCGCGGCGGTCGATGGCGAGCAGCCGGAAGTGTTGCGCGATGCCCATGGCGACGGACTCATTCCCTCGGTCGTCGCGCTGATGCCGGACGGTGTGGTGGTCGGGCGCGAGGCCCAGGCCCTGCGCGCGAACAATCCCGATCGCGTGATCAGTTCGATCAAGCGCCTGATGGGCCGCGGCGTCCACGATGTGAAATCGCTGGCCGGCGTGCTGCCCTACAAGATCGCGGCCAGCGGGGATTCCGTCGGCATGGTGCGGCTGGAGGTCGCCGGCCGCTCGGTGACGCCGATCGAGATGTCCGCCGAGATTCTCAAGGCGGTGAAAGCGCGCGCCGAACAATCGCTCGGCCAGGACGTGACCCAGGCCGTGGTGACGGTGCCGGCCTATTTCGACGATGCCGCGCGCAGCGCCACCAAGGACGCGGCGAAGCTGGCCGGCCTCGACGTGCTGCGCCTGGTGAACGAGCCTACGGCCGCCGCGCTCGCCTACGGCCTCGATACCGGCGCTGAAGGTGTCTATGCGATCTACGATCTGGGCGGCGGCACCTTCGACATCTCGCTGCTGCGCCTGCAGAAGGGCGTGTTCCAGGTGCTGGCGACCGGTGGCGATTCGGCGCTGGGCGGCGATGATTTCGACCACGCGCTGGCGGAATGGGCGATCGCGCAAAGCGGCATCACCGGGCTCGATCAATCCAGCGCGGGTTCGCTGCTGCTGGCCGCCAGGGCCGCCAAGGAAGCCCTGACTGGCGCCGACACCGCGACGCTGCGGACCGAAGTCGCGGGCCGCAAGGTCGAGCAGGCCGTCGCGCGTGGCACATTCGAAGCGATGATCGCTCCCTTGATCCAGCGCACCGTGCGCGCCTGCCGCCAGGTGCTGGACGACGCGCAAGTGGGCGCAAAGGACATCCAGGGCGTGGTGCTGGTGGGCGGCTCGACTCGCGTGCCGCTGGTCCGCCGCAAGGTGGAGGAATTCTTCGGCTGCGCGCCGCTCGCCGACATCAATCCCGACGAAGTGGTCGCGGTCGGCGCGGCCTTGCAAGCCAAGGCGCTGACCCGCGGCAGCGATACCCTGCTGCTCGACGTCATTCCGTTGTCGCTCGGTATCGAGACCGTGGGCGGCATCGTGGAGAAGGTGATCGACCGCAACACGCCGATCCCGGTCGCCAAGGCCCAAGACTTCACCACCTACCAGGACGGCCAGACCGGCATGCTGGTGCACGTGGTGCAGGGCGAGCGCGAGACCGTCGATGCCTGCCGCTCCCTCGGCCGGTTCGAGCTGCTGGGCATCCCGCCGATGGTGGCAGGCGCGGCGCGCATCCAGGTCACCTTCGCGGTCGATGCCGACGGGCTGCTGACCGTCTCGGCGATGGAAAAGACCACCGGCATTCGAGCCGAAATTGCGGTGAAGCCGAGCTACGGTCTCAGCGATTCCGAGATGGCGGACATGCTGCGCGACAGCCTGGTCCATGCTCGCGAGGACATGGAGCAGCGCCTGCTGATCGAGGCGCGGGTGGAGGCGGAGCGGGTCCTGCTGGCGCTGAACGCGGCACTGGCGGCGGATGGCGCCTTGCTCACGCAGCCGGAGCGGGCCGGAATCGATTCAGCAATCGCTAAGCTTCGCCACGCCATAAAGGGCGAGGATCGCGATGTTATCAACGCGGCGGTGGAAGGGCTGGATCATGCGACCCACGCCTTTGCCCAGCGCCGGATGGACCGGGCGGTGGCCCAGGCGCTGAAAGGCCATTCCCTTGACGAGGTCGAGGCGAGTATGGCAACTGACCCGACCCCGGATCGGAGCCGGCCCGGGCGCCCGGACGCGGCCCGCTGAAATTGCAGATTTCCGAACGGAGTCAAGTAGATGCCGAAAATGACCTTCATCAATCCTGATGGGACGCGCCTCGAAGTCGATGCGCCGGTCGGCCTTTCGGTCCTGGAAATCGCGCACCGCAACAACATCAGCCTGGAAGGCGCTTGCGAAGGCTCGCTGGCCTGCTCGACCTGCCACGTGATCGTCGACCCCGAATGGTACGACGTGCTGCAGACCGCGACCGAGGATGAGGAGGACATGCTCGACCTCGCCTTCGGCCTCACCCACACCTCGCGCCTTGGTTGCCAGATCAAGATGACCGAAGAGCTGGACGGGCTCGAGGTCAGCCTCCCCGCGGCGACGCGCAACATGATGGTCGACAAGTAGCGGCCGAACAGGCGATCCGGAGCTGGACGACGATATGGCGAAAAAACTGCGCTGGACCGACGTCCACGATATCGCGATCGAGCTGGAGGATGCGCGTCCCGACGTCGACGTCATCAATCTGCGTTTCACCGACCTCTGGAAGTGGGTGCAGGAATTGCCGGATTTTTCCGACGATCCCAACAAGTCCAACGAGAAGATTCTCGAGGCCATCCAGGCCGCGTGGATCGAGGAGCGTGGGTGAGCGAAACCTCTTTGACCGATCCGGCTGCGGCGCCGCTCGCCGACAAGGTTGCCGGCGCCGCGATGGGCAGTGGCCTGCGCCGGACCGTGCAATTCCCGCGCACCGGCTCGCTGTTCCATGCGCTGCTGGCGCGGCCGTGGGTCGATCCCCTCTGCCTGTGGGGTTTCAAGCGTGCGCTGCCGGCCTCGCGCGCCTGGGCCGCGGCGGCGGCAAGCAGCACGTCGCTCGAAGGCTTCGCGCGCCAGCTTGGCCTGTTCGGCCTGCCGCCGCGCCTGCGCAGGAAGCTGAATACCACCCACCGGCTGCGGTTGCTGTCGAAAGCGGCGCAGACCCGCTGGGCGGAAATCGCGTTCGAGGGCGCCGAGGGTGACCTGGCCGCGGCGGAGAGCGAACGGCGCCGCACCGCGCAATCCTACCTCGCCAACCGCTTCTTCTATCTTTCGTTCGCCAAGCGCTACAAGGTTTCGGCGGTGCGCTACCGCACGCCGACGCCCGACTTCGCGATCGAGGCCCTCGGCCAGGTGCTGGCCGATCCCGACGCCTTGTTCCAGGTGCCCGATCCCCTGCCGCCGATCGAGCGCAGCAAAACCGTCGATCATGGCGATGTGATCGAATATTGGCTGCGGTTCGAGAGCGCGGGCGTGGGCGATGATCCGGCCGACACCGCCTATGCCCATGTCTACGAGCCGAAGCAGCATTCCGGCCCGCTGCCGAGTTTCTTCTTCGCCCATGGCCTCGCCATGGAGACGGAGATGATGGTGGATGGGCCTCGCAGCTTCCTCGCCATGGCGCGGGTCGGCATGCGCATCGTCCTGCCGGACGGGCCGGGCCACAACCGGCGCTGCAAGCCCGGCTTCTATGGCGGCGAAAGCTTCCTGACCGAGCCGCCGATCTCCGGCATCCAGCATTTCGTGCGCGCGGCGCGGGAGTATGCCGCGCTGATCGCCTGGTGCCGCGCGCAGGGCCCGGGCCGCATCTCGCTGGGCGGGATTTCGCTGGGCGCCCTGTCCGCGCAGGTCGCCGCCAGCCGCTGGCGCTACTGGCCGGCGGAATGCAAACCCGATGCGCTGTTCCTGATGACCACGACCGCGCGCGTCAGCGCCTTGCCGCTGGAATCCTCCCTGGGCCATATGGCGGATATCGACAATGAAGTGCGCCGCCACGGCTGGAAGGCCGAGCATTTCGAGGCGCTGGAGCCGATCAGCGACGCCGGCGCCGAGCCGCCGCTCGACCCCGCCAATATCGTGCTGATGGTCGGCACGCGCGACGACGTGACGCCCGCTGCGGGCGGTCATGCGTTGGCGCAACGCTGGCGCGTGCCGAAAGACAATCTCTTCGTGCGCGACCGCGGTCATTTCTCCGCCGCCATCGGCCTCGGTGTCGACCCGGCGCCGTTCGCACGCATGTTCGATATCCTAACCCATTGAATTCGCGGCTGAGTTGGCTCAGATAGGCGGGCAGGGTAGGATGCCCCGGCTG
>DASYRS010000363.1:0-4139 GCA_036004205.1 Dongiaceae bacterium | reverse complement strand
CAACACCTGCTGCGCGATCGCGGGTGCGAGCGCGAGCAGGTACGTCCGGTAGCGCTCGAAATAGACCTGCGGGCTCGCGCCCGCGAAGGTCTCGTCGATCAGCGTCTGCGCCGCTTCGCGGTCCGGCTCCGGCGTGCCGGGATAGGCGACGATCTCGGCCGCGAGGTCGCGGCATTTGCGGGCGAGCACGGCGCGGGTCGAGAAGATGAGGGCGGCCACCATCAGGCCGTACCACACCGCGCCGAATTGCAGCACGCTGTCGGTCAGCGCCTCGTAGTTGCCCTTGAGGAACCGCACGGTGTTGCCGCCGACCAGCACGTCCTCGTTCATGATCGCCTGCGGCCAGTGCATCCACGCGCTCTGCTGCGCGATGCCGGCGACCAGCGTCAGCGAGATGACGAAGGCCATCAGCTCGAACCGCCTGAGGCGGCCGGCGAACCACTCCTTGAGCCGCGCGAGCGGGACCGGCACCGGCTGACCCGCCGCGTCCAGCACCGGATCCTCGAGGCCGCGCGGCAACATCACCATCGCGGCCAGCAGCACCAGCCCGGCAACGCCGATGGTGCGGGTCGAGACGATCTCGGCCCACGCCAGGGTCTCGAACGGCCTCAAGTCGGCGGCGAACAGGCGCTTGGCGTAGTTGTCGAGGAGGTCCGGCAGGATGCCCTGCCCCATGCATTGGAACAGGTAGGTCGCGCCGCATTGCGCGGCCCCGAGGATGATGATGAGCGCGGGGATCGAGACCAGCACGACGATAAGGCCGATCGAGAGGAAGGTGTCGGCGCGGCTCATGTCGGTCAGGTCATCGCCGCGCACCTCGCCGGCGATCTCCCAGATGGTCCACACCCCCACCACGACCATCACGCCCGCCGCCGCGACGAACAGCATGGTGGTGGTGGCGATCATGTGCTTGCCCGCGATGACCGCGCCGAGGGCGGAGCGCACGCCGGCCGAGCCCGCGAGCTGCGGATTGCCGAAATAGGGCGAGACCTGCAGCATCAGGTAGTACCAGGCGAGGAATCCGAGCAGCAGCGCGAGCCCGAAGCTCGCCGCCGGCAACAAGCTCATCAGCCGCCAATCGGTGCGGAACGACGGCGCCATGCATTCCCCCACGCGTGATGCGCGGGGAGTATGGCATGCTTGCCCGCTCACGTCATGGCCGCGCACGACAAGCGCCGTTGCGGGCCGATTTCTGCAGCAATCTCAGCTACCTGAAGAGCGTCGGCTCGATCTCCTGGATCTCGACCTTCGAGCTCTGCTTGTCGAACAGGCAGAGCATGTAACCCTGCTCGCCCTTCATGTGGGTCTGCGGCCATTTGCCGGTGACGATCAGGGCGGCCGCGCGCTCATAGGCCGGGCTGCTCCACAGCACGCGCGGATTCTCCAGCTCGCTTGCGATCTGGCAGGCGGCGCTGGCTTCCTTGACCAGCGCGTCCCAGGCCTCCTCGGAGGAGGCGCGCACCAGTTGCGTCGCCAGCAGGTCGCCGGCCAGCAGCGCCACCATTGCCAGCACCGGCAGCTTCCAAAGGCGCGCGGGAACCTGGATCATCGGCACCATGGAGCGGCGCTCCGCAAGATCGGACCCAGCGGGACAACCCCGCAACGGCCACGCGGTTGCGTGGCGCGGGCCTAGAATCTTGGCGGCGGGGCGGGCCCGTAGACCGTGAAGACCAGGATCATGTTCACGGTCTCTCCGTCGTCCGACAAGGGCAGGAAGATCGATTCGTGCTGGATGAAGCGGTCGTCGCTGGTGATGCTGGGGTCGCGATCGAGGCGCGGGGCGCGGCTGCGCGCGACGCCGTCATAGTTCAGGAACACCGATTGCGCGCTGGTGCCGAAATAGCCCTCGCCCACCGCGAGGCCTGTCGGATCGCGCCCGCGCATCGCGACTTCGTTGGTGCCGATCAGGCGATAGACGTATTTGCGCGCGTCCGGCACCACGTCGACCAGGCAGATGTCGGGCAGGAAACGCGGGATATCCAGGGGGTCGAGGTCGGAGCGGCTGGGCATCAGCCGGCCGTGCCGCTTGCCGTCCCAATAGCGATAGAGCGCGCGCACGCGCTCGTGGCAACCGGCGATGAAATCGGGATCGGCCATCAGGCCCCCAGAACGTCCTGGCCGCATCTTAGTTGCAGCCCGGCAATGCTTCCAAGCGCGACGTGAGCGGCGCTATGCTATGAGAAGAGATGCTTAAGCAGGAAGGATCACAGAATGTCACATCCCGCTATCGCTCCCGGCCGGGTCGCGGTCATCACCGGCGGCGCCTCCGGCATCGGCCTCGCCGCGGCGCGCAAGTTCGCCGCCGCCGGCATGAAGATCGTTCTGGCCGACCTCAAGGGCGAGGCGCTGGAGCGGGCCGCCGCTTCGGTCGCGGAGATTGCGAAGGGCGGCAAGTCCGACGTGCGCGCGGTCCCGACCGATGTCGGCGTGATGGAGGACGTGCAACGCCTGAAGCAGATCGCCTATCAGAGTTTCGGCGAGGTCGCGGTCCTGATGAACAATGCCGGCATCGGCCAGGGCGGCGGACCGTTCGAGAAGTACGAGCGCTGGCAGCGCGTGCTCAGCGTCAATCTGTGGGGCGTGATCAACGGCACGCAGGCCTTTGCCCAGGCGATGGCGGCGCAGGGCACGCCGGGCGCGATCATCAACACCGGCTCGAAGCAGGGCATCACCTGCCCGCCCGGCGACACCGCCTACAATGTCAGCAAGGCGGGGGTGAAGGTGCTGACCGAAGGGCTGGCGCACGCCTTGCGCAACCTGCCGGGCTGCAAGGTGACGGCGCACCTCCTGATTCCCGGCCATGTCTGGACCGGCATCACCGGCCGCAAGGCCGAGCAGCCCGCAAGCGACAAGCCGAAGGGCGCCTGGACACCGGAGCAGACGGTGGACTTCATGCTGGAGCGGCTGAGCGATGGCGATTTCTACATCCTCTGCCCCGACAACGACGTGCCGCATGCGCTGGATGCGCGCCGCATCCAGTGGGCCGCCGACGACATCATCCAGAACCGCCCCGCGCTCTCGCGCTGGCATCCCGACTTCAAGGACAAGTTCGCGGATTATGTGAAGGACGTGACGCCGTAGGATCAGTTCGTCCGCAGGCTGCCGGCGCCGCAATCGTAGACCTTGCTCACCGCCGCTTCGGACTCCGGAAAGCCCTGCGCGATGGCGTGGACCTTGAGCTCGCCGCTCTTGACGGGATCGACGGTCAGCGCGGCCTGGGCGCGGTAGGCATTGCCGACCTTCTTGGCATCCAGGGTGCCATGTTTGTTCGGCCCGGCGGAGGTGCCGATCAGATAGTGGAACTTGCCGGGCTTGCTGGTGGTGAAGATCGCCGAAATCTCGACCTTGCCCGGGCAGGTCGGCGGGCCTAGATCGAGGATGGCAAGCTGGGTCGAGAGCACCGCGAACGCGGCCGGATCGGCGACGATCCCGGTGATCCGCCCGGACGTGCCGCCGGTCGGCCCCTCCGCGTTCTCGTGCTGCATCTGCATCCGGAGCTTCGGCGAGCCTGGCTGCCCGGATCCATTGTCGTCGCAGGCAACCGCCGTCATTGCACCCAACGACAGGCCGAGCATGAGTGCGACTGCTGAAACGTTGCGCATATAAACCTCCAGCACACCGGCGCGATACGCCGTTACCGGGTCGGTCGCCGGCCATGGCGGCAGCGTTCAGTGATGGAAGTCACACGGATAGTGAAATGGGCCGTCCCGGCCGCCGACCGTCCTCATCGTCAGTCAGTACATCCGTGAGCTAACAATGAAACGGTGGCGTTTCCGGCGCGGCCGATCGCTCTAGACGTAGCGAATGGCGCGGAAGGTTTCGGGATCGATCCCGAGGGTCTTGAGCGCCGCGGCGCTCGGCGCGTGGCGCATGGCAACGGCGTTGGAAACCGCTTTGGCCGCGCTTATGACGGCAAACAGCGACCGCACATAGCGGCCGATCAGGACAAATCGAGACATTGTGGTGCCCTCTGACACGACTTCCCCTGACGCCCCTGATATGGCGTCAAGGTCGGGCACCTGCAATGCGACAATCCCGCACAGACCCATCGGCTTGGCTCAGCCCAGCACCTGGTAGTGCGCCTCCGTCGGTTTGCAGGCCTTGCCGTTGATCGGCAGGATGTCCTGCGGGCAGGCGCT
>DASYRS010000362.1:0-9304 GCA_036004205.1 Dongiaceae bacterium | reverse complement strand
AGCGCATCGAAGCCAGCGCTTCCGAACAGGACATCGTTGTCGATCCCGCCATCGAGTTTGTCGTTTCCATCGCCGCCGTACAGGAAGTCGTTGCCGGTGCCGCCAAGCAGGCTGTCATTGTCCTCGCCGCCGTCGAGCGAGTCGTTATCCGCGCCGCCTTCCAGCGAATCGTCGCCAAAGCCGCCGTCCAGCGTGTCCTCGCCGGTCTGGCCCAGCAGTTTGTCGTCACCGTCGCCGCCGTCGAGGGTGTCGTTGCCCTCGCCGCCGTCGAGCGAGTCATCGTCCTCCTGGCCGTAGATCGTGTCCTTGCCTGCGCCGCCGGCGATCGTATCGTTGCCGGTGCCGCCGGCCAGCGTGTCGTCGTCGTTCTCGCCGAAGATCGTGTCCTTGCCGTCGGCGCCGACCAGCGTGTCATTGCCGTCGCCGCCCTTCAGCGTATCGTCGCCGTCGCCGGCGGACAGGGAATCCTCGCCCTTTCCGCCCGACAGTGTGTCGTTGCCGTCGTCGCCAAGGAACTTGTCGTCGGCATCGCTGCCGGTGAGCGTGTCGGCGAACAAAGAGCCGGCGATGATCTCGACCTCGACATAGGTGTCGCCCTTGGCGTCACCGGTATTAAGGGCGAGATTGCCAAGGTTGACCGTGACGCCGGCCGCCGCCGCGGCATAGCTGGCGGTATCGTCTCCGGCCTCGCCGTCCAGGACGTCAGCGCCGGCACCGCCGATCAGGGTGTCCGAGTTGTCGCCGCCCTGAAGCTTGTCGTTGCCGACGCCGCCGGCCAGCGTGTCGAAGCCGATGCCGCCCAGCAGCGTATCGTCGCCCTCCTCGCCGAACAGCTCGTCAACGCCGGCCGCGCCGAACAGGGTGTCGTTGCCCACGCCGCCATAGAGGCTGTTGGCGTTCAGGTCGCCATTCAGCGTGTCGTCGAACTTGGACCCGATCAAGCCATCGATATTAGAATAGAGGTCGCCGATCGCTTCGCCGGTGTTGAAGATCAGCGGATTGGCCAGGTCGGCGACGATTCCCGCGGCCGCGTTGCGATAGCTCGCGAGATCGAAACCCGTACCGCCCTCGAGCTTGTCCGCGCCGGCGCCGCCCTCCAGTTCGTCGTTGTTGGCACCGCCGTCGAATTCGTCGTTGCCCGACCCGCCGAGCATCACGTCGTTGCCGCTGTCGCCCTGCAGAATGTCGTTGTCGGCGCCGCCGTCCAGGATATCGTTCCCGGTGCCGCCTTCGATCGTATCCTTGCCGTCGTCGCCGAACAGCTTGTCGTCGTCCTGCTGGCCTAGGATGGTGTCGTCGCCGGCGCCGCCGTGAATGGTGTCGTTCCCCAGGAAGCCAACGAGGTAGTCGTCATTCTTGCCGCCATCGATCGTGTCGTTCCCTCCGTTGCCAAACAAGGTGTCGATGGCGTCGCTGCCGATCAGCGTGTCGTTGAAATTGCTGCCCAGGAACTGCTCGATCGAGATATAGCTGTCGCCCTTGGCGTCGCCGGTATTGAGCGCGAAGTTGGAGACATTGATCGTCACCTTGCTTGTCGCGTCCTCGTAACTTGCACGGTCGCTGGCTTGGCCGCCATCCAGCTTGTCGGCTCCTGCGCCACCGACCAGGGTGTCGGCATTGTCGCCACCGAACAGCGAATCGCTCCCGTCGCCGCCGAACAGATGGTCTTCGCCCGCCTTGCCGGAGAGGGTGTCGTTCCCCTTGCCGCCGTTGAGCGTATTTTCGTTGCCATCGCCGGTCAGCGTATCGGCAAAGGCGCTGCCGGTGATATTCTCGATATCGAGGAGGATGTCGCCCTCGGCATCGCCGCCCTTGTTGTCCGCGCTATTGGTGAGATCGACGGTGACGCCGGCTTTCGAGGATGCGTAAGTCGCGGCGTCGACGCTGTCGCCGCCATCGATCCGGTCGGCGCCCGCGCCGCCTTCGAGCAGGTCGCCTCCAAAATCGCCAAGCAGCCAGTCGTTGCCCGCGCCACCAAGCAGATGGCTGGCGTTGGAACTGGAGCCGACGATCTTGTCCTGGCCAGCGCCGCCATCGATGGTCATGAGGCCGTCGGCCGCGAACTTCTGATAGAAGCTGCCGTCGATGAAATCGTCGTAGGCCGTACCTTTATGTACACTCTTGCCGTCGGCAACGGCGATAATCTCCGGCAGCACCTCGATGGTGAGCTGGGCGGCGCTGCTGGCGCCGTTCTTGTCGGCATAGGTGTAGGTGAAGACGTCGAAAGCGCCGGCCGGAACGTCGCCGACCTCGACCTGCAGGCGCGCATAGCTGTAGCTGCCGTCCTGATTGATGTGCAGCGTGCCGTGGGTGCCGGCGATATCGGTGCCGCCGGCCGGCACCGCCACGATGGTGGCGCCGAACTGGATCTGCGTCACCTTGTTGGGCGCCACGCCCGCAGTATCCTTGCCTGTATTGCCGCTCAGCGTGTTGACGCCGCTGACCACATTGCCGGTGCCAAGTCCATCGCTCAGCCGATCCCAATCCTTGCGCGCGGTAACAGCCATTTTGCCCTCCTAAAAGCCCAGTTCCCCTCGGATCGCACGCCAGGGCGACCGGCCGGTTCAGCCAGCTCCTGATGGCGCCCATCGATATGCAGAAATTATGTAAGACGCGTTGGTCGCGGACTATGATTACGGTCACGAATCCATGCAATACATTGATTAACTATGTATTTATAGAGCAACGTCATGTACGCACAGATTGCATTATTACAATGTATTATGCGTATTTCTGTGCATATGAAAACCGAAATTCTACCGGCGAGGGCCCCGCGCGAGGCCACGCGTCCGAAATTCGTTCGGCACGGGGGGATGAAACCTTGAATTGGACCGGTTTGGCCGAAATGGCTGCGTATCGGGAACTAGAATTTACGTGACCAAAATTTGAGCGCGGCCGGCGCCTCAGGCCTTCTTGTTTTCGAAGCTGGCATTGCCGAGTCCCGTGCCGATGGTCAGCACCGCCCAATGTTTCGCATCGCGCATGAAGGGTACTTCGCTGAGGCCCTGCACCACGGCATCGTTGTGCAGCAACACGACGGTTTCGTGCTTGCGGATCGCCGGAATCCGTTCGCGGACGAGGGCCGGCAGATTGAATCGCGAACTCTGCCAGTTCCCCGGCAGGTTCTGCGCGCCGGCGTTGATCGATCCGTCGGGCGCGATCTCGCCCGGGCAGCCGATCGCGATCAGCGGAGCCAGCTTGATGCGGCTCTTGCGGCCTTGGCCGATCGCGCGGCGCAGCATGTCCACCAGCTTTTCGACCGCATCCTCGCGGCTCGGTTCCTCCTCCGAATGGCGCCAGATCTCGAAATGCGCGACGGCGGCACGCGACAGATCGGGTGCGCGCTTGGCGTTCAGCTTGACGATGCCGCAGCGGATGTTCGACCCGCCGATATCGACCGCCAGCAATCCGCCGAATCCCTTGTAGAGCCAGCTCGGCGCCAGATGCGCGCAGCCGATGAGGCCGGCTTCATCGGGATGCGCGCGGATCGGCATCAGATCGGCATCGATGTGCTCGGTCTTCAGGATGACCGAGGCGCGCCCGATGATCAGCTCGCCGACCCGGCTCTGGCGGATGCCGCCGCCGACCACGATGCGCTCGGTATCGCGCCAGGCCTTGAGGCGCAGATAGCGCCGCACCACGCCGGCAAGCTGCTTGGCGAACTCCTCGATCGCGCCCTGGACAACGCCGGCCGCATTCGCATCGCCATTAGACAGGATCTTGTCGAGCTGCTTCTTGGTCAGCTCCTTGCTTGGCCTGTTGCCGAGCGGATCCTTGCCGACCTCGCGCACCTGTGCGCGCAACTCGTCCAGCATGGCGCGAAAGGCGCGGCCGCTGGCGCGGTCGCCGACGAAGCCCTCTTCGTCCTGTAGCTGCAGATTGTAGCTCTTGAGGATGAGTCCGGGCAGTTCCTCGGCGCCATGCGCGCCCAGCCCCATGGCCGGCGCCGGGCTTTTCTGCGGTTCCTTCGCTCGTTCGGTCCGTTTGGCTTTCTTGCGTTCCGACATGGCAATCCATCCAAGAACCCGGCAGATCAACACGTCGCTGCGGCAAAGGCTCCCCTTGGATTCAACTGGGCAACCGGCGGGTTGATCGCGGCGCCTGCGCCGTGCGACGCTGGCGGCGCGGCAGACACGGGCGGAGCGGAAGAATGATCGCGTCCTTCATGGCGTTTCTCGGCGTCTCGACCATCGTCATCGTGACGCCGGGTCCCGACACGGCGGTCACCGTGCGCAACACGCTGCTGGGCGGGCGCCTCGCCGGCATTCTGACGGCGCTCGGCATCTCGACCGGCCAGGCAATCTGGGCGCTGGCGACCAGCTTCGGGATCGTCGCGCTGCTGGTCGCGTCCGAGTTCCTGTTCCAGGCGGTGAAATATGCCGGTGCCGCCTATCTCATCTATCTTGGCCTGCATGCCTTGATCGGCGCATGGCGCGGCATCGGCGACGGACCGGGCACGGCGATCGGCGCTGGCGCGCCGCGGCTGAGGCCGGGCAAGGCCTTCGCGCAGGGCCTGATGAGCGATCTCGGCAATCCCAAGATGGCGGTGTTCTTCGCGAGCCTGCTGCCGCAATTCGCGACCCCGGGTGAGGGGCTGTTCGCCGCGCTACTGACGCTCGGGCTCGTCTTCAGCGTGATGACGTTCCTGTGGCTGACGGCCTATGCCTTCGTCATCGCCAAGGCGGGCCAAGTCCTGCGCCGCCCCGCCATCCGCCGCTGGATCGAAGCCATGACCGGCACGCTGCTGGTGGGGCTCGGCCTGCGGATCGCGGCGGAACAGCGCTGACGCTCGGCCGCAGAATCCTTAACGCAATCTTTCGTACAGTTGAATCGCAGACGGGACCGCCTACGTGCCATTTGTCCACACGTCTGTGTGGGTTCGTCCTGACTTGGTTGATCTTCAAGAGGAGGTCAGTCATGGCAAAGCTCCCGGAAATCAAGCATCCGCAGGATTTGGCCAATTTGGCCTTGGCGGTGCTGTTGTTCATCTCGCCCTGGGTCCTTGGCTTCAGCACGGAGCGTGACCCGGCCGGAAATGCCTGGATCAGCGCAATCGTGATTGGTGCACTCGCCATAGGCGCTCTCGGCGCATTCCGCGAGTGGGAAGAGTGGCTGAACCTGCTCGCCGGCATCTGGGTCGCGGCGGCGCCCTGGATCATGGGCTTCACCGCCGTCACCTTCGCCCTGTGGGCGCATGTGGTGCTGGGCCTGCTGGTCGCGGCTGCCGCGGCATGGGAGATCTGGGAAGTCCGGCATCAGCCGCACGCCGCGGCCTGACCGCTTTCCGGCGCGGCCGATCGGAGGTGGCGGAGCGAAGCGCGCGCCGCCGCGTGTCGCGCCGTGCATACGCCGCGGCGATGCGTGTGTTTGAGGAGAGTTGGCGCCGCGCGCATTGAGGTCGCGCAACACGGCCTCTCGTTTTCAGCAAGAAATCGCGATCCGGCATGCGCAGGCGATCGCGGCTCGCCCCCGCGATTGCGTCGACACATGAGTGCGATGTCCGTTGAATGGGGCAGCATTATCGCGTGCGAGACTGCTGCGGTCCATCGGCCATCAGGCTAGGCTCATTTTTCCAGGACGTCCGGCCTATGATGGGAGTGCCAATGATCGTGCCGCGGAAACGCGCGGCGCAGGCTCGGATGTCGATGGGAACTGTGCTAGCATTTTCCGTCCGCTCCCCCGGGGGGCGGGGACATCGTTCCCCGTCGGCGAGGCTGGCTGCGAGTGGTCACTGAAAGCAACGAGGTGCAGAGCGCCAAAAACCCTGCCGCGCGCGGCGGGCGCGGTCGCTTGTTGTGGGCGCGCCTCAGCCGCGGGATCGGCGCTCGTCTGCTGGTGAGCGTGGTGCTGTTCAGTTCGGCCATCACGCTGGTCCTGACGCTGATGCAGCTTTACTTCGACTATCGCCGCGACGTCGGAATCATCAACGACCGCTTGGCCGAGATCGAGCGCAGTTATCTCGGCAGCATCGGCGAAAGCCTGTGGCAGCTGGACGAACGGCAGATCGCACTGCAGCTCGAAGGCATCCTTGGCTTGCCGGACATCCGCGCGGTCGAAGTGCGCGAAGCGACCAATCGCCCCGCGCCCCTGCTGGTCGCGGTCGGCGAGCGGCAGGAGCGCTCGCGCCTGGTGCGCGAGATTCCCATCCTTCATTCCGTGCGCGGCACGATGCAGCCGATCGGCTCGTTCTACGTCGAAGCGACCTTGGACGAGGTCTATCGCGCCTTGATCGACAAGGCGGTGGTGATCCTGATCAGCCAGGGCGCCAAGACGTTCTTGGTCTCGCTGTTCATCGTCTACATCTTCCACCGGTTGGTGACCCGGCACCTGACCGCGATCGGCGCGACGCTCCGCTCGTACGATCTGCTTCGGCCGCCGCCGCCGTTGCGGCTGCAGCGGCCGCCGCGGCCCGCGCCGGACGAGCTGGACCAGCTGGTGGCCGCCTTCAACGGCGTGTCGGCGCGCCTGCAGCATGCCTATGACGATCTGCGCGCGGCCAATCGCCAGCTCGAGGAGGACATCCGCGCGCGTCGCCGGGCGGAGGGCGCCCTGCGCGAGAGCGAGCAGCGCTTCCGCGACTACGCCGAGACGGCGTCCGACTGGTTCTGGGAGACCGCCCCCGATCACCGCTTCACCTATGTCTCCGACCGCGCCGGAGAATTCGGCGTCACGACCGGGAACCTGATCGGCCACCGGCGGTGGGAAGCGGCGACCGACCTGGAGGACGAGCCGGCGAAGTGGCGCCGGCATTTCCGGACGCTGGAGCATCGCGAGCCGTTTCGCGATTTCATCTATCGCATCACGCTCAGCGACGGCTCGCACGGCTTTGCCTCGACCAGCGGCCAGCCGATCTTCGATTCCAGCGGCGGCTTTCTCGGCTATCGCGGCGTCGGACGCGACGTCACCTCGACGACGCGCGCCGAACAGGCCTTGCGCGACGCCAAGGTGCAGGCTGAAACCGCGAGCCGGGCCAAGAGCGACTTCCTCGCCAATATGAGCCACGAGCTGCGCACGCCGCTGAACGCCATCGTCGGCCTCTCGGAGATGATCAAGATGGAAATGCTCGGGCCGGTGCGGAACGACCAGTACCGCGCCTATGCCGGCGACATCAATGCCAGCGGGCTGCATCTGCTCGGCATCATCAACGAGATCCTCGACCTGGCGAAGGTCGAAGCGGGCAAGATGGATCTGGATATGCGCCTGCTGAATCTCGCCGACATCGCGCGGGATGTGTTGCGCATCCTGAGGACGCAGGCCGACGCCATGAACCTGACGCTGGAGGTCGGGATCGCCCCCGACCTGCCGCGCGTCCATGCGGACGAGCAGGCGTTCCGCCGCATCCTGTTCAACCTGCTGTCGAACGCGTTCAAGTTCACGCCCGGCGGCGGCAAGATCGCGGTGACGCTGCGGCAGGTTCCCGATGGCGAGATCGAGCTTTCGGTCGCGGATACCGGCATCGGCATCGCGCCGGAGAACATTCCGAAGCTGATGCAGCCCTTCGTGCAGCTCGACAACGTCTACAAGCGCCGGACCCCGGGCGCCGGCCTCGGCCTCGCGATCGTGCGCTCGCTGGTGGAACGGCACGGCGGCACCATCGTCATCGACAGCGCGCTCGACGAAGGCACCCGCATCACCGTCCGGTTCCCGGCCGGCCTGATCGCGACCGCGACAGCGCCGGCTGCGGCGGCCGGCAGCGCTATCCCGCGTTCCTGACGGAGTTGCTGCGGCGCAGGACCTGCGCGATGGTGCGCGCCGCCTGGCGCAGGCGCTGGCGGTTCTCGATCAAGGCGAAGCGGACGAACCCTTCGCCGCCGGCGCCGAACCCGATGCCGGGCGCGGCCGCGACCTTGGCCTCGGTCAGCAGATGCTTGCTGAATTCCAGGCTGCCGAGCGACGCGAAGTCCGGCGGCAGCGGCGCCCACACGAACATCGAGGCGTTCGGCGCCGGCACCTGCCAGCCGGCGCGCGCCAGGCCCTCGATCAGTACGTCGCGCCGGTCTTTGTAGCGCTGGCGGATCTCCGCCACGCACTCCTGCGGGCCGTTGAGCGCGGTGGTCGCCGCCACCTGGATCGGCGTGAAGGCGCCGTAATCGAGATAGGATTTGATCTTGGCAAGCGCCGCGATCAGGCGCGGATTGCCGGCCGCGAAGCCGATGCGCCAGCCCGCCATGTTGTAGCTCTTTGAGAGCGAGGAGAATTCGATCGCAATGTCCTTGGCGCCCGGCACCTGCAGGATCGAGGGCGGCGGATTGCCGTCGAAATAGATCTCCGCATAGGCGACGTCGCTGACGATGGTGATGTTGAGCTCCAGCGCGAGGCTGACCAGCCGCTCATAGAAATCGAGCCCGACGGTGAGGGCGGTCGGATTGGCGGGGAAGTTGACGACGACGCAGCGCGGCTTGGGCTCCTGCCGCATCGCCTGCTCGATGCCGGCGAACACATCGATGCCGGCCCCGATCGGCACGGCGCGCAAGGTCGCGCCGGCGAAGATCTGGCCGAAGGCGTGGATCGGATAGCAGGGATCCGGCGCCACCACCACGTCGCCTGGCGCGACGATCGCCTGGGCGAGGTTGGCCAAGCCCTCCTTGGAGCCGAGGGTGACTACGACCTCCGTCTCGGGATCGAGCCCGACGCCGAAGCGGCGCTGGTAGTAGCCGGCGAGCGCGCGCCGCAAGCCCGGAATGCCGCGCGAGGTGGAATAGCCGTGTACCCGCGGGTTGTTCAGGGTCTCGACCAGCTTCTGCACCACGTGAGGCGGGGGCGGGCCGTCGGGATTGCCCATGCCGAGGTCGATGACGTCCTCGCCGCGCCGGCGGGCCGCCGCCTTCATGGCGTTCACTTCCGCGAACACATAAGGCGGCAATCCACTCAGGCGGAACAGTTCCTCGGCCACGCATCTCCTCCGGCGGCTCAGGTGTCGGGGGCCGCGATCATACAGACGATCTTGGCCCTTGCATGGCAAAAGTCCGGTTAAGACCGGCCGCGGGCGACATTTCAGCGCATTCTCTCGCGCAAGGAAAAGTTTTTTCCTGAGAGCTTGATCAAACGGCCAAGTTTCATGGACGCGACCGGGTTCCGAGTTCGTGGCAGAGTTCCGCCAGCTGATCCAGATGCTCGGAATCATGCGCCATCATGGTGCTTGCCAGCTCTGCGATCGTGATCTGCTGGGTGCCGGCCATCAGGCCGGTGCGCTGCCGCTCCTGCGGAGTCAGCTTCGCGAGGCGCGCGACGATCTCCCAGCGCGTGGCGGTGAAGGCGGCGAGGGCGGTGGGCAGATCGTCGCTCTGATAGCCGCGCTCCCGGG
>DASYRS010000361.1:0-9759 GCA_036004205.1 Dongiaceae bacterium | reverse complement strand
AGGATGATGGCGGGCGCCGCGGCGCCGCCCCCGGTTGCCATTGTTGGATCAGTTGCCACGCGACTTGAGCAGCTTCCAGGTGATGGCGTCGTTCAGCGCCTCGTAGGAGGCGTCGATTATGTTGGCGCTGACGCCGACCGTGCTCCAGCGCTCGCCGGTCTTGTCGGCGCTTTCGATCATGACGCGGGTGATGGCTTCGGTGCCGGCCTGGGGCGTCAGGATGCGCACCTTGAAATCCACCAGCCGCATGTCGTCGAGCTGCGGATAATGCGGCACCAGCGCCTTGCGCAAAGCGGTGTCGAGCGCGTTCACCGGGCCGTTGCCGGTCGCGACCGTCATGGTCGCATCGCCATGGACCTCGACATTCACCGTCGCCTCGGATTCGGTCACCAGCTCGCCGCGCGCGTTCCAGCGCCGCTCGTCCATCACGCGGAAGCGTGACAGGGTGAAGAAGCCCGGCAGGCCGCCGATGGCGCGCCGCGCCAGCAATTCGAAGCTGGCCTCCGCGCCGTCATAGGCGTAGCCGTCGAATTCGCGCGTCTTCACCTGCTCCACCAGGGTCGCGACCTTGGGATCGGCGGCGTCGACCTCCAGCCCGATCTCACGGAACCGCGCCAGGATGTTGGCGCGCCCGGACTGGTCGGAGACCACGATGTGCCGGCGGTTGCCGACCTTGGCCGGCTCGATGTGCTCGTAGGTGCGCGGGTCCTTCTCGACCGCCGAGACGTGCAGCCCGCCCTTGTGCGCGAAGGCGCTGTCGCCGACGTAGGCGGCGTGGCGGTTGGGCGCGCGATTCAGGCGCTCATCCAGCAGGCGCGAGACGTGGGTGAGCTGGCTCAGGTCCTTGTCGTCGAGGCCGATCTTGAAATCGGTCTTCAGCATCAGGCTGGGAATGAGCGAAACCAGGTTGGCGTTGCCGCAGCGCTCGCCCAGGCCATTCAGCGTTCCTTGGATCTGCCGCACGCCGGCGCGCACCGCGGCCAGCGAATTGGCGACCGCGTTCTCGGTGTCGTTGTGGCAATGGATGCCGAGATGGGTGCCGGGAATCTTCGCGGCCACATCGCCGACGATGCGCTCGACCTCGTGCGGCAGCGTGCCGCCATTGGTGTCGCACAGCACGATCCAGCGCGCCCCCGCGGCGTAAGCCGCTTCGACGCATTGCAGGGCGAAGGCGGGATTGGCCTTGTAGCCGTCGAAGAAATGCTCGGCATCGAACATCACCTCTGCCATGCGGGTCTTCGCATGGATGATGCTGTCCGCGATCATCTCGAGGTTTTCGTCATTCCCGATGCCCAGCGCGACGTCGACATGGAAATCCCATGCCTTGCCCACCATGCAGACCGCCCCAACCTTGGCGTTCAGCAGCGCGCTGAGACCGGGATCGTTTTCGGCGCTGCGGCCAGGCCGGCGGGTCATGCCGAAAGCGACCAGCTTGGCCCGCTTCAGGGTCGGCGGCTGGGCGAAAAAAGCGTCGTCGGTCGGATTGGCGCCCGGCCAGCCGCCTTCGACATAGTCGATGCCAATGCGATCCAGCGCCAGGGCGATGGCCGCCTTGTCGTCCGCGCTGAAATCGACGCCCTGTGTCTGGGCGCCGTCGCGCAACGTGCTGTCGAATAGATAGACGCGATTGTCGGCCATTTTCCCCGGGGCCATCTTTTCCTGCCTGGTTGGCTGGGGTATTCAGCACATCGGCCCCAAGAGGGTCAACCAACCGACCCCCGCCACCGACCAGACGGAGCGCCGTGCTCGATTTGACCCAATTGCTGCCGTTCGTGGCAGCCGCCCTGGCCCTCAACCTCACCCCTGGCGCCGACATGACCTATGTGGTCGCCCGCAGCGCGACCCAGGGACGGGCCGCAGGGATCGCCGCCAGCCTGGGGGTCTCGGCCGGCAGCCTGGTCCATAGCGTGCTGGCGGCACTGGGCGTGTCGGCCCTGCTGCAGCACTCGGAGACGGCGTTCCTGGCGGTGAAATATGCCGGCGCCGCCTACCTGCTTTATCTCGCGTGGAAGGCGATCCGGGCCGGCAATCAGGCGATGGCAGTGGACCGGACACTCAAGCGCACCAGCCTGTGGCGGGTGTTCGGCGAGGGCGCGCTGACCAACCTGCTCAATCCCAAGGTGGCTCTGTTCATCCTCGCCTTCCTGCCGCAATTCGTCGATCCGGCTCATGGCAACCCGGCGGTCCAGATCCTGCTGCTGGGCGCGATCTTCAATGTCGGCGGCACGAGCGTGAATGCGATCGTCGCCTGTTCCGCCAGCGCGGCCGCGCGGGCGCTGGGCAACTCGGCCGGCTTCGGCCGTTGGCTCAATCGCATCTCGGCGCTGGTGTTCGTGGGCTTGGCGGTGAGGCTGGCTTTGACGGAAAGACGGGTCTAAAGCTGGCTGAGCATCCCGATATTATCGCTGAGATAGGCGAGGATCATGTCGACTTCGACGCCATCCGACGACAGCGGCAGGCGCATGGCCCAGGCACTCGGATTCTGGTCGCTCAGCCACGCGCCGGTCTGCTGGCAGAAGATCGGCGCGCGCGTTTGCACCACTTGCCGATAGGCATCGATGACGTCCTGGACCACCTCTTCCGGCCAGGCGCTCTCAACCGACCGGCCGGTCGGGTTCACGCCCAACAGATCGACCATCTTGGTTCCGACCAGGCGATAGGTGAATTGGTCGCCATCCGGGTTCACATCGACCAGCGTGAGGCGCGGCAGCCATTGCCGCATCTCCAATGGATCGATATCGGCACGCGTCGGCATCGACCGGATGCCGCGCCGGGCATTCCAATATTGATAGAGAGCCACGGCCTTCGGGCCGCACCGCTCCAGCGACTGCACCGAACTCGAACGCTCCCAGATACGCGCACGCGGTAACGTGGGGCGGGCTAGGCTGTCCCACAACATTCCGATCTCCGATGGATTGTGCTGCTTGTTGACGGGGTATTTGGCTAAATCTGACCAATCGGACAACTCGCGTTTTTGCATGTGCGAAACGCGACTCACGCAGGACTTGTGGGATTGGTATGGAATCGCCGCACAGGGGCCCGGCTCTGTCCGGCCGTTATGACTTGCTCTCGATTCTGGTAATTTTATTGCTTTACTGCAAAGTTGTCATGTTGCAGCGCGGCAGCCATGCGGGATTCGAATGGCCGTCAGCGGGCCCAAGCCCAATCATAGGCGGCGGTATCCTCGACATAGACCAGGACCCAATCCACCCGCTGGCCATCGTTGGAGAGGGGGAGCAGCAGGGTGCCGCTGCCGACCCGCTTACCATTCGCGGCCTCGCCCTCGTTCCAGCCATAGAGCGGAATCCTGAGGTCGATGACCACGCCGTAGTTGGAGAGCACATGGGCGACGGACCGGCCGAAGGCGGCCTTCGCTACCGTCATGCCGGTCGGATCGTAGCCGCGCAGGCGGATCGCCCGCTCGCCCACCACGCGGTAGATGAGCTCACGCCTGCCGGCTCCAGCAGTTTCAGCCGGGGCCACTTCGATCATGACAATGCCGGGCAACCAGGGCCGCAGCTCGAGGAAGTCGATGTCCGACGGCGAGGGCATCATGCGCTCAGCCCGGGCGCGATCCCAATAGCGGAAGACCTGCGCCACGCCGCCGGTGGCGTTGTGCAACAGCTCCTCAGATGTGCTGAAGGCATGCGCACTCTGTTCCGGTTGCTTGATGCAGACCTGCATGGCCCCCAACTCGACGCGTCGCGGTGAGGCAGAAGCTGCGCCTTCGACCCTGGTAGTTCAATGTATGCGAAAGGCTAGGGGTACAAATGAGGGAGAAACCCATCAGTCCCCCGCAGGTCGCTGCGGCGAACACACCTGGAAACGTTTCCGCTCCCGCTACTTCGAGTGTCGTCGCGCCACCGCATCCGCCAGCAGGCACATGATCTCGAACATGAAAGTGGCGCCGACCAAAGCGGTGTTGCCGCTGGGGTCGAAGGGCGGAGAGACTTCGACCACGTCGCCGCCGATAAGATTCAGCCCCTGCAGCCCGCGCACCACTTCCTGCGCTTCGCGCGTGGTCATGCCGCCGATCTCCGGCGTGCCGGTGCCGGGCGCAAACACTGGATCGAGCCCGTCGACATCGAAGCTGACATAGGTCCGTCCATCGCCGGCCACGCGGCGCGCGATCTCGATCACCTTCGCGGGGCCGAGCTTGGTGAACTCCTCCATATAGATGATGCGCATGCCGGAGCTTTCGGCGAACTCCATGTCATCGGAGGAATAGATCGAGCCGCGGATGCCGATCTGCACCGTGCGCTTGGGATCGAGCAGCCCCTCTTCCACCGCGCGGCGGAACGGCGTGCCGTGGGTGTATTTGTTGTTGCCGAAATAGCGGTCGTTGGTGTCGGAGTGCGCGTCGAAATGCACCATGCCGATCGGCCGCCCTTTCGCGATCGCGCGATAGATCGGCAGGGTGATGAGATGATCGCCGCCGGCCGACAGCGGCAGCGCGCCGGCGGCATGGACCTTGGCGTAGAACGCCTCGATCCGGCCAAGCGTATCCATGAGGTCGATGGGATTGACCGGTGCATCGCCGAGGTCCGCGATGCGCGCCAGATCGTACGGCGCGATCCGGCTGACGTGGTGCACCTTGCGCATGAAGCTCGACATGTTGCGGATCTCGCGCGGCCCGTGGCGCGCACCCGCGCGATTGGTGGTGCCGCCGTCCCACGGCACGCCGATCAACGCGATATCCAGACGTGCCGGATCCGGCACGTGCGGCAGGCGCATGAAGGTCGGGATCGCACCGAAGCGCGGAACGATGGCGGCGTCGACCGGCTGCGGATTGTTGGCGGCGTCGTTCATGCGGGCACTACTCCATGTTCGGGAGCATCATGCACCCGCCCATCGGCTCCGTCATCATGGTCGACCCGCTGGCACCTTATGGCGACGGCGGCTGGCATCATATGCGCCCGCCTATCTTGCCTACGCCCGCTTCCAGCTGGTGCCCTTTGGACCGTCTTCCAGGATGATGCCTTTGGCCGCGAGGTCCTGGCGGATGCGGTCGGCCTCGGCGAAATTCTTGGCCCTGCGCGCCTGGTTGCGGGCCTCGATCTGGCGCTCGATCTCGGCGGCGTCCACGCCGTCGGTCGATTGCAGCCAGGCGGCCGGGCTCTGTTGCAGCAGGCCCATCAACTGTCCCGCGCCCAGCAGCGCCGCCTTGGCGGCGCGCACGTCGTTCGCCTTGTTGAGCCGCGAGAGCGCCTCGTGCATGTCCGCTAGCGCCAGCGGCGTGTTGAGATCGTCGGCCAAAGCCGCCAGCAGATGGCTGGACGGCTCCGGCGTTGCCGGCACGTCAGCGTGCTTCTGCAAGGCGCCATAGAAGCGGTCGAGCTGCGCCTTCGCCTCCTTGATCGTGTCGCGCGTGATGTCGGTCGGCTGGCGGTAGTGCGACGACAACAGCGCCAGGCGGATCGCCTCGCCACGATGACCTTCCTCCAGCAGCTCGTGCACGGTGAAATAGTTGCCGAGCGACTTCGACATCTTCTGCCCGTTCACCTGCACGAAGCCGTTATGCATCCAAGTCTTCGCCATGACGGGCGTGCCGTGCGCGCAGCGGCTTTGCGCGATCTCATTCTCATGATGCGGGAAGATGAGGTCGATGCCGCCGCCATGGATGTCGAACACCTCGCCCAGCAGCGAGCCCGCCATGGCGGAGCATTCGATGTGCCAGCCCGGGCGGCCGCGGCCCCACGGGCTGTCCCAGCCCGGCTGGTCCACGCTGCTCGGCTTCCACAGCACGAAATCGGCGGGGTGCTCCTTGTAGGGCGCGACCTCGACCCGCGCCCCGGCGATCATGTCGTCGAGCGAGCGGCCGGACAGCCTGCCATAATCCTGCATCGCGGGCACGTTGAAGAGCACGTGGCCCTCGGCCTCGTAAGCAAAGCCCTTCGCGATCAGGGTCTGCATCAATGCGACCATCTGCGGCACGAACTCGGTGGCGCGCGGCTCCTTGGTCGGCCGCATCGCGTTCAGCGCGCCCATGTCGTCATGGAAGAACCTGGTCGTGCGCGTGGTGATGTTGCCGATGCTCTCGCCGCTTTCCTTCGCGGCATCCATGATCTTGTCGTCGATGTCGGTGATGTTGCGCACATAGGTCACGTGCGCCTCGCCATAGAAATGGCGCAGCAGCCGGAACAAGGTGTCGAACACCACCACCGGCCGCGCATTGCCGATATGCGCATAGTCGTAGACCGTCGGGCCGCAGACATACATGCGCACGTTCCTCGGATCGATCGGCGAAAACGCCTCCTTCTCGCGCGTCAGCGTGTTGTAGAGGTGGATGGTCACGCCGTCTCTCCCTTCAGGCGTTTCAGCGCACGCTCGCGGCCGATCAGCGGCAGCAGCAGCTTCAGCTCCGGCCCGTGATCCGCTGCCGTTAGTGCCTGGCGCAGCGGCATGAACAGCTCCTTGCCCTTGCGGCCCGTGGCGTTCTTCACCGCGTTGGTCCAGGCGCTCCAGGTCTCGGCGTTCCACGGCTCGAGCGGCAGCAGCTCCGCCGCCTTGGCTGCGAACGCGGCGTCGGCGATGGCGGGGGTCACCGGGCCTTTCACCACCGACTGCCACAGGGCGACATCCTCCACCTTCTCGACATTGGCGCGCGCCACGTCCCAGACCGCCGGATCGATATGGCCGAGGCCGAGCGCCGCCAAATGGCCACGCGCCTCCTCGAACGGCAGGTGATGCAGCAGCTTCGCGTTCAGATGCTTCAACTCGTCGGGATCGAAGCGCGGCGAGGACTTGCCGAACTTGGACAGATCGTGATCGGGCAGCAGGTCGGCGAGCATGCGCACCGGCGCGACCGGATCGCCAGTCCCGATCCGCGCGAGGTAAGCGGCGATGGCCATCGGCTCCAGCCCCTCGTCGCGCATCTGGCGGACGGACAGCGAGCCGAGGCGCTTCGAAAGCCCCTCGCCCACCGCATCCACCAGCAGCGGCAGGTGCGCGAAGCTCGGCGGCCTGCCACCCAGAGCCTCGAAGATCTGAATCTGGGTCGCCGCGTTCGTCACGTGATCGGCGCCGCGGATGATGTGTGTGATGTCGAAATCGATATCATCCGCCACCGAGCACAAGGTGTAGAGATACGTGCCATCTTCGCGCATCAGCACGGGATCGGACTGGCTGCTTTCGTCCACGTGCTGGGGCCCGCGCACCAGATCGTTCCACGCGACATCGCGTGGCTCCAGCTTGAAGCGCCAATGCGGGCGCTTGCCCTCCGCCTCCAGCTTGGCGCGGTCGGCGTCGGTGAGCTTCAGCGCCGCGCGGTCGTAGATCGGCGGCTTGCCCTGGGAGAGCTGCACCTTGCGCTTGAGGCCCAGCTCCTCGGCGCTTTCATAGCAGGGATAGAGCCGACCCGCGTCGCGCAGGCGCTGCGCGGCCGCGTCATAGATGGCGAGGCGTCGGGACTGGCGGTCGAACAGGTTCCAGGCGAGGCCGAGCCATTCCAGGTCGGCCTTGATACCGTCCGCGAAATCTTCGGTGGATCGTTCCCGGTCGGTGTCGTCGAGGCGCAGCAGGAACTCGCCGCCTGCCTTCCCGGCATAGAGCCAGTTATGCAGGGCGATATAGATATTGCCGACGTGCAACCTTCCCGTCGGCGACGGGGCGAAGCGAACACGCACAACCATCCTGACTATCGCACCCCATTACATCAGCCCTTGGCCTTGAAGCCGTTGGTGATCGGATAGCGCCGGTCGCGACCGAAGGCCCGGGACGAGATCTTGACCCCTGGAGGCGCCTGGCGCCGCTTGTATTCCGCCAGATCCAGCATGCGCCAGACCCGGACGATGGTCGCCCGGTCATAGCCTTTGGCGGCAATCTCGTCCACCGTCATTTCGCGCTCCACCAGGCATTCCAGGATGCCGTCCAGCACGTCATAGGGCGGCAGGGAATCCTGGTCGGTCTGGTTGGGCTTCAACTCGGCCGAAGGCGGCTTAGTGATGACCCGCTCCGGCATCACCGCCCCCTTGGGACCAAGGCCATCCAGCGGATGGCTGGAATTGCGCCAGCGCGACAGCGCGAACACCGTCATCTTGTAGATGTCCTTCAGCACCGAATAGCCGCCGCACATGTCGCCATAGAGCGTCGCGTAGCCGACCGACATCTCCGACTTGTTGCCGGTCGTCACCAGCATGTGGCCGAACTTGTTGGAGAGCGCCATCAGGGTGAGGCCGCGGGCGCGGCTCTGGATATTCTCCTCGGCCGTATCCGAATTGCGGCCGGCAAAAGCCGGCGCCAGCATCTCGGCATAGGCCTTCATCGCCGGCTCGATCGAGATGCTCTCATAGGAGATGCCGAGCGCCTTGGCGCAGGCTTCCGCATCTTCCAGAGAGTCGCGGCTGGTATAGGGCGAGGGCATCATCACCGCGCGCACCTTGTCGGCGCCGAGCGCGTCGACCGCGACCGCGGCGGTCAGCGCGGAATCGATGCCGCCGCTGAGCCCCAGGATCACGCCGGGGAAGCGGTTCTTGGTCACGTAGTCTTTGAGGCCCAGCATCATCGCCTGGTAGATCTTTTCCAGCAGCGAGAATTCCTGGGTGATCAGCGCGGGATCGCAGCTCCAGCCCTCGTTGGTGCGGCGCCAGTGCGTCAGCTCGATCGCTTCGCGGAACATCGGCAATTGCGCGCGCAGCTGGTTGCCTCGGTCGATGACGAAGGAGCCGCCGTCGAACACCAGCTCGTCCTGCCCGCCCACCTGGTTCACGTAGACAACCGGCAAGTCGGTCTCATTCTGGCGCGCCACCGCCATGTTCAGGCGCTGATCCAGCTTGTCGATCTCGAACGGGCTGCCGTTCGGGCAGAGCAGTATCTCCGCGCCGGATTCGGCCAGGCACTCGGCGACGTCGCAGAACCACAGATCCTCGCAGATCGGAACACCGAGGCGCACGCCGCGGAAGCTGACCGGGCCCTGCAGGGGACCCGGCTTGAACACGCGCTTCTCGTCGAACACGCCGTAATTCGGTAGTTCGTGCTTGTAGCGCGTGGCCGCGATCTTGCCGCCATCCAGCAACAGGAAGCCGTTCATCAGCTTGTCGCCCTCGAGCCAGGGCGAGCCCACCATGATCGCCGGCCCGCCATCGGCGGTATCGGCGGCGAGGTCCTCGACCGCCTGTTTGCAGGCCTGCTGGAAGGCCGGCTTCAGCACCAGGTCCTCGGCCGGATAGCCCGACACCACCGTCTCGGCGCAGAACACCAGGTCGGCGCCCTTCTTGGCAGCGGTCGCACGCGCCTTGCGCAGCAGCGCGAGGTTGCCCGCGACGTCGCCGACCGTGGGGTTGAGCTGCGCCAGCGCGATCTTCAGTTCGTGGGTCATGGCGGCCCTAATTCAGTAAGCGCTTCCTCAGTCGAGATTACGGGCAATCGGCCTGAATGCGCAAACCCGTCAAACCTGCCTTCCTTGCATGCGGGACCAGACTTTCCCGCATTTGCCAAGGCCCCGGTGGCATGTTTCCCTGTCGGGGTTTGGGACGGAACGGCGACCGACGGCTGCCCTGGAGGGATTCGATGTCTCGGCACATTCTGGCATTCGGCGTCCTGGCGATGACAGCGCTCGCAGCGCCGGCGATCGCAGAGAACAACACATACGCCCTTTCCCCGACTCCGGTCGCCGCGCCGCTCAGCCAGCGTTTCGTCCTCATCGTCCTCGACCAGGCCGACCGCGACCTGACCAAGGGCGACCCCAAGATCAACATGATGTTCGACACCCAGACCGGCCGTTCCTGGATCCTGGAATATTCCCGCAAACCCAACAGCAAT
>DASYRS010000360.1:0-5898 GCA_036004205.1 Dongiaceae bacterium | reverse complement strand
CCGTTCGTAACGCGAGTAATCGTCGATCGCTCCCGCGACATCGCCCTCCGCCAAACGCGCCTGGATCAAGGCCTGGGAGAGCCGCGCGGATTCCGGATAGGATTCGAGCGCGTGGAGGTAATGGCCGCGTGCCGCCGCCCGATCGTTCCGCGTCTCGCACTGCTTGCCGAGGCGGATCGCGAGCTCGACGAACTCGTCGCGTACCCGCTCGGCGGTGGGCAGCGACCAGCTCCCCGCCTGGCCGTGGAACCGCAGCGGACCCGGGAAGACCGAGAACAACCGCTCCAGGTCCGCGGTCGCGTCGCCGGCATGCGTGCCCGAGAGCTGCTTCACCCGGCTTTCCCAATCGGCCAGATCGACCCACACCTTGTCGGGCGCAAGGCGCAAGCGGCCTTCGCGCTGCACGATCAGGTCCACGGTCCCCAGCAATTTGCGCAACCGGTGAAGCGCCTGGTCGCAGGCCGCCTTCGCCTGGTCGCCGTCGAGGTCCGGCCAGAGCAGATCCTGCAGGTTTTCCAGCGAGCACGCGTGATCCTTGGAAATGGCGAGCATGCGCAGGATGTCGAGCGCCCTGGTCGGCGGCTTGGAGCCGAGATCGACGGCCACGCCGTTGCGTTCGATCTGGAACTCGCCCAGCACCTTGACCTTGAGCGCCCATGGCCAACTGGCGGGGCGGCGCGCGGGAGCGATCAGATGGCGCTGCACGATCATGGACCGGCAGAACTCGACATCGATCTCATGGTCGAGCGCGTCGGCCAGCAACGCGGCAAGCAGGTCCGGCAGGTTCAGCAGCACGCCCGGCCAGTTCACGATCCGCAGCTCGGTCACGAACGCGCGCAGATGGTCGATATAGGTGGCGTCCTTGTTCCACTTGGCGCCGAGCGCGCCGGCTGCGCGGATGCAGAGCATGGTCCGGTCATGCATGCCGCCTTCCAGCCGCGGCAGCAGCTCGGTCAGCAGGGACGTCGCTTCCTGCGGCCGGTGATCGGCCAGCAGCACCTGATATTTCGTGACGTAGTGCGGCCAGCGTTCGAGGATCGGCTCGTTCGCCGCTTCGATCGAGGCCATGAAGCGATCGCAATCGCGATAGGCCTCGGCAAAGTCCCCCTGCCAGGTATGCAGGGCCGCGCGGCAATCCGCGACCACGCCGACCTGGGTCGAGTAGCGGCTGTCCGCGATTTCGGTGAGGCGCGCAACCAGCCGGGTGAACTCCGCGAAGTCGTTGCGCAGCTTCATGAGCAGCTGCAGGTGATAGAGCGCACCGAACTCCACGCCGGTCAGCGACTGGCTTTCGCCGATCTCGATCGCCGCACGCAATGCGTGCTCGGCCGAGGCATAGGGGAATCCGCGCCGGGAATAGTGGAAGTACCGGCTGTTGCCCGCGCCGAAGGAGACCAGCCACATGCCGAGCGCCCAGGGCGAGGCGCCGGGGTCGCGCAGGTCCTCGATCACGCTGTCGACCGCCTGCTCGAAGAAGTCGGCGCGCCCGGTGGAGATCGCGCGCTCGATCATGGTTTCGCTCGCCAGCAGGCGCAGCGCCGTCGGCTCATCGCTCAGGCGCCGCGACAGCCGCTCGAGCAATTTGAGGGTGAGGGCATCGCCGGACGCCTTGCCGCTCCAATCCTCGTCGGTGAAATCAAGCGAACGGACGATGCCGGTCCATACCAGCAGCTCCTCCTCCGGCGGCAATTCCGGCAGCCCGCGATGCAGCAGCTGCCAGGCGTGCTGGGTCCAGGTCTTCAGGCCCTCATGGGTGCGCCAGCTGCCGGTCTTCACCAGGATGGCGCGGGCCACCGCCAGGCACTGGCCGCGCACATCGCCGCTTTCGGAGAACGCGGTCCAGGCCCGCGCGAAGCAGCGCTCCGCCGCGGCATCGTCAGGCATGTAGGCCACGCCGAGCCAATAGGACACCCAGGCATCGATCTCCGCCGGCGGCAGTTTTCCGCACCATTCGATGAAGGTCGTGCGCCGGCCTTGGGCGATCGCCGGCGCCGCGCGCTCCAGCATGAGGTCGCGGGCCAGCGCCCAGGCTTCGGCCTGCAGTGCCAGCGCGACGGCCTCGTCCAGCCGGCCGGCGGCGCGCAGGATGGTGGCGGCCTTCTCCCGCAGTTCTGCCCGCTCCTCGGGCGATGAATCCATCATCAGCCGGTGATCCAGGAACTCGCGCAGCAAGGCGTGCAGCTGGAACACATCGCGGTTGGATTCGACCCGGCTGATCAGCAACTGGCTTTGGTACAGCCGTTCGAGCAGGCGGGTTCCCTCGCCGGAACCAATCATGGCATTGGCCAGCTCGGAGCTGATTTCCGGCAGCAGGTTGAGCTTCAGCAGCATGGCCTGGTCGGCGGCCGGCAAGGTGTAGAAGAAATGCCGGCCGAGAACATCGAACAAGGCGTGCTGGCCACCGGCGGGATCGTCGCTCCCTGCCGGACGCGCAGCCGCGCCGCGCTCGGCCAGCAGCACCAGGCCGACAGCCCAGCCGCGCGCCGCGGCGACGTCGACCGGCACTGCCCGTTTCGATCGCACCTGGACCAGGCTGCGGGCCTCGGCGTCCGAAAAGACGATCGCGGATTGGTCGATCACCACGATCTCGCCGCGCAGGGCAAGGTCGCTCAATTCCTCCTGCGGCAGGCTGCGGGACAGGCACACGCACCGGATGCCCTCTGGCAGCTCATGCAGCATCACCGCCAGCATGCTGCGGAAATCATCACTGTCCGCGTAATGAAGGTCGTCGAGCGCCAGAACCGTGCCCGGCTCCAGCTGTTCGAAATAGGCGCGGAAGAACCGGCGGGCGAATTCGCGCGGCCGGTCCGCATATTCCGCGCTGAAGACCGGCATCTTCTCGGCCGCCTTCGCCGACCGCAGGGTGCGCGCGAGGTAGTGAAAGAAGCGCGCGATGTCCTGGTCGCCCTCGTCGACCCGGAACCAGGCATAGGGCGCGCCCACGCTGTGCAAGTAATCGACCAGCGCGGTGGTCTTGCCGTAGCCGGCCGGGGCGGCGAGCCAGCAGACGCCGGTGCGCAAGGCTTCGTCGATCAGCTCCTGGACGCGCGGCCGCGGGACAACCCGGGCTTGGCGCGGCGCCGAGAGTTTGGCGACGAAGCGAGGACTCACGCTGGCAGCTCCCCATGATTCGATATGCCGGCAGTCGGCCCCTATTCAGCAGACTCGCCGCCGGCTTGCAATCGCGACGGCGGGTCAAGCCGATGCCGCAGCTCCGAGTGCCCGCAGGTTGATCCCGGAGTGTGTCATTGATGCCAAAATTGGTTGATCGCCGGCCACGATCAGAAACCTTGATCGTGACAGTACAGTGAGCGGATGAGCGGACAGAATGCCTGTCGTCCGTCTTCGTTGTGCGTCTTACGCCCCGAATCGCGGCTCCGGCACGCCGCGAATGCCGAGGCCATGGATGGCGAACAGGCTACCGCGCAGGACGCCGTCACCGGGGAAACGCGGCAATGGGGGCTTGGCCATCGACGTGACATAGAGAATGTCGAGGTTCGGCCCACCGAACATCACGCTGGTCACCTTCTTCACCGGCATCTCGATCACGCGGTCGACCGTTCCGTCGGGCCGGTAGCGGATGACCTTCGCGTCATAGACCTGGGCATTCCACAGGCAGCCTTCGGAATCGACCGTCGATCCGTCGGCCGCGCCGCCCCGGCTGGTATCGAGCTTCGTGAAGGTGCGGCGGTTCGAAACCGTGCCTTTGTTGATGTCGTAGTCGTAGGCCCAGATCTCGCCCGACCAGGAATCGGCGAAATAGAAGATCTTGTCGTCCGGGCTCCAGCACGGGCCGTTGGAGACGATGATGCCGCCATCGAGCTTGGTGACCTTGAAATCGGGATCGAGGCGGTAGAGCGACCCGTTGGGGCCGGATTCCATCGTGTCCATCGAGCCCGAGATAAAGCGCCCGCGCCGGTCGACCTTGCCGTCATTGAGGCGGATGGTCGGATTGTCGCCGATCGGATTGTGGATCAGGGCGCTCTCGCCGGTCTTGAAATCGAGCGCATAAAAGCCGTCCTGCAGCGAGCAGATCGCGCCATTGCCGTCCTTGCGCAGGGCCATGGAGCCGATCTTGCCCGGCACGTCCCAGCAGCGGATCTCGCGGCCATCGGCGGTGCTGCGGAACACCCGCCCGTCGAACGAGTCGATCCAATAGAGGCGCTGCTGTTCCACATCCCACAGCGGGCCCTCGCCGAGCGTCGTCTTCACATCCACCACAACGTCGATGCGCATCTGTCTCTCCCCTGATCGTCAGCCCTTGAAGCGCGGCTCGGGCAACCCGCGCACGCCCAAGCCATGGATCGCGAACAGCATGCCGGCCTCGCGCTCGCGCGGATAGCGGCCCTTGAATGGCCGCGCCATCGAGGTCACGAACGCGATGTCGAGGTTGGGCCCGCCGACCATGATGCTGGTGGTGGAGAAGACCGGCAGCCCCACGAGCCGGTCGATCACACCATCCGGATTGAAGCGCACCAGTCGGCCGGCATAGACCTCGACGCTCCAGACAAAGCCCTCTTCATCGACGGTGGCGCCGTCGGGGAAGCCTTGCAGGCCCTCGAACGAGGCGAACACGCGCTTCGATTTCACGTCGCCGCTGGCGGTGTCGTAGTCGTAGGCGAAGATCGCGCGCTGATGAGTGTCGGCGAAGTAGAAGATCTTGCCGTCCGGGCTCCAGCACGGGCCGTTGGAACAGATGATATCCTGGTCGAGCGTGGTGACGTTGAGATCGGGATCGAGGCGGAACAGCTTCCCGACCGGCTCGCCTTCCGCATAATCCATCGAACCGGCGACGAAGCGGCCCTGCCGGTCGACCTTGCCATCGTTGAGGCGCGGCCGCAGCTCGCCCGGCTGCGTCTCGTTGATGCGCGTAACGGCGCCGCTCTCGAAATCGAGGAAGTGGAAGCCGCTGCGCAGGGAGAGTACCGCGCCACCCTTCTCCCTAAGGGCCATGGAGCCGATCGGCTCCGGCACCTTCCAGCTCTTGCGGTCGCTGCCCTTCAGGTCCGCGCGATGCACGGCGGGGCCGTAGGAATCGATCCAGTAGAGCCGCTGCTCCTTGACGTCCCATAACGGCCCTTCGCCCAGGGAGTCCTTCTGTTCGCTGAAGATCTCGATCCGCAGCATTCCGCAATCTCCACCTAGAAGTCGACCTTGTCGGCACCCTTGAGGCTCAGGATCTCGCGCGCCTCATCGGGCGTCGCGACGTCGAGATTGAGCCCTTCGATGATCTTGCGCGCGAGACGCACCTGCTCGGCATTGGAAGCCGCCAGCTTGCCGGGCCCGGCCCACAGCGAATCCTCGAGCCCGACCCGCACATTGCCGCCCATCGCGGCCGACATGGCCGCGATCTGCATCTGAGCGCGGCCGGCGCCCAGCACCGACCAGTGATACCGATCGCCGAACAGCCGGTCGGCCGTGCGCTTCATGTGCATCACGTCCTCCGGGTGCGAGCCGATGCCGCCGAGGATTCCGAACACGGTCTGCACGAACAACGGCGGCTTCACCAGTCCGCGCTCCAGGAAATGATGCAGGTTATAGAGGTGCGAGGTGTCGTAGCATTCGAACTCGAACCTGGTTCCGTTGTTGCCCAGGGTCGTCAGCACATGCTCGATGTCCTTGAAGGTGTTGCGGAACACCGCGTCGCGCGAGCCTTCCAGATGCGCCCGCTCCCACTCGTGCTTGAACTCCTTGAAGCGGTTCAGCATGGGGAACAGGCCGAAATTCATCGACCCCATGTTGAGGGAAGCGACCTCGGGCTTGAACTTCGCGGCCGGCGCCAGGCGCTGCTCCAGGGTCATGCCCTGTCCGCCGCCGGTCGTGATGTTCACCACGCAGGCGGAGCGCTGCTTGATGACTTTCAGGAACGGCTCGAACGCTTGCGGGCTCTGATCCGGC
>DASYRS010000359.1:0-4509 GCA_036004205.1 Dongiaceae bacterium | reverse complement strand
GGCCGGAGAGTTCCATCATGTGCGATTGCTTTCGTCTATTGAATGCAGCCGGAGCGCGCCGCCTGCGCGTAACGGACAAGCTCCGGTCGCAGTTTCGGATTGGCCGCGAGATAAGCATCGATCGCAGCGCCGGTAAACTCCGGATAAGCGTGCGCCCAGTGGCCGAGGCCGTGCAGCGCGCTCTCCTGGCAGGCGGGATTGGGAAACTTCAACGTCTCGCACATCACGGAGAGGCAGGCATCGTGGATCGGATCGGGCGTGCCCGGTTTCGAGATCGCGCCGAGCGCCACGATGTCCCACCACATGTAGCAGATCTTGTTGAGCTCGTTTCCACCGGGCTCATCCAGGTGCGAGAGGATGGGCTCGCAGCGCGGCTGGAAGAGCCGCGCGAACACGACCTGCATCGCCGCGATGCAGCTCACGCCCGCCTCGATCGGCACGGCCGCGTCGGTGAGGAATCGGCAGTAGCTGCCGGCACTCGCGCTGACAAGGTAGTAAAGCCCTTGCCCGATCTGGCTGTCGGCAAATTGCTCGGTCAGCGGCTCCGGATTTTCGAACAGGCGCGTCAGATACTCGATCGCTTGGTCCGGCCGTGGGCTCCACCAATCGGCATCGGGCTCCCAGTACCAAGCCTGCTCGTAGAACGGCACGGCATGGTCGAACACGTAGTCGATCCAATCTTCGTAGCTGAGATCGGTGCTCGCCATGGATCCTCGCCTACAACGGCGGCGCGCTGCGGTAATAGTGCCAGAGCATGCGCGCGGCATAGGAGCGGTACGGGCTCCAGGGTTCCGCAATGACGCGCAGCTCCTTCGGCGTCGGCCGCTGCTTGAGGCGCTTCAGGCGCTGCGCGGCGACCAGCAGCGCGAGGTCCTGCGCCGGCATCACGTCGGGGCGCCGGAAATTGAACAGCAGGAAGACTTCCGCCGACCAGGTGCCGAGGCCTTTGACCGAGGTGATGGCCGTGATCACGTCCTCATCGCTCCGCCGGCGCAGCTTCGGAATCGAGATCCGGCCGTCGGTGAAGGCGGCGGCCAGGTCGCGGCCATAGATCACCTTCTGCCGGCTGAAGCCGACCGCCCGCAAATCGGCATCGGTCAGCTTCAGGAACGCCTCGGCGGTCTGGGCCTCCAGCGCGGCATCGAGCCGGGCGGAGATCGCCTTGGCGGCGTGGGTCGAGACCTGCTGGGCCACGATCACGTGCAGCAGCGCCATGAAGCGGGCGGGCCGGCCGCGCGGCGGGGGTGGGCCGATCTCCGCGATCGCGCGCGCGAAATCGCGGTCGGCCTTGCCCAGGTGCCTGAGAGCGCGTTGCAGCAACGCGCGATCTTCCGTAAGTCTAGCCATATGCGCCCGCACTCTACCGTTCCCATTCGATGATCGTCACCCGATTCGCGCCCAGCCCGACCGGCCATCTGCATCTGGGCCATGCGCATTCCGCGCTGATGGGATGGCAGAGGGCGCGCGCCGAATCCGGCCGGTTCTTGCTGCGGATCGAGGATATCGACCCCAGCCGCTGCCGGCCGGAATTCGAGGCCGCGATCCTGGAGGACCTCGGCTGGCTCGGGATCGATTGGGACGGACCGGTGCGGCGCCAATCGGAGCATCTCTCCGACTATGAGGCGGCGCTCGCAAAGCTGCGCGGTCTCGGCCTCATCTATCCCTGCTTCTGCAGCCGAAGGGACATCGCCGCCGCGGTCTCCGCCCCCCATGGTCCCGAGGGACCGGCCTATCCGGGCACCTGCCGCAACCAGCCGGCCGATTGGGTTCGCGCGCGGCAGGAGCGGGGCGACCCTTATGCGCTGCGGCTGGATGTCGCAAAGGCCCAGGCGCTGACCGGGCCGCTGGCCTTCGAGGAGGAGACGGAGGGCGTGGTCGAAGCCCGCCCGGACTTGCTGGGCGACGTCGTGCTGGCCCGCCGGGACGCCCCGGCCAGCTATCATCTGTGCGTCACGCTCGACGACCACCTGCAGGGCGTGACTTTGGTCACACGGGGCAGGGATTTGTTTCACGCGACTCATATTCATCGGCTGTTGCAGGCGATCCTGGGCTTGAATGTTCCCACCTACGCACACCATCTCTTGCTCGCCAACGCGGCAGGGGAGCGCTTGTCCAAACGGGATGGGGCGGCAAGCTTGCAGGCGCTGCGTCGGGCTGGACGGACGGCGGCGGAAGTTCGCGCGATGGCGGGCCTTGGCGGCTGATAGCGGCGGCCTCGGCACGATGGGACAGGCACTAGGGGAATCGGGATGAACCGATCGACGCGGACTTGATGGAATTCAACGATCTCTGGCCCCAGCTCATCGCGCTCGGCCAAGTCATCATGATCGACCTCGTGCTCGCCGGCGACAATGCCATCGTTGTCGGGATGGCGGCGGCGGGCCTGCCCAAGGAGCAGCGCGCCAGGGTCATCCTCGTCGGCATCATCGCCGCGACCGGGCTGCGAATCGTGTTCGCGCTGATCACCACGCAATTGCTGCTGATCATCGGCCTGACCCTGGCGGGCGGACTGCTCCTGCTGTGGGTGTGCTGGAAGTTCTGGCGCGAGATCATGCAACAGCGCCGCGAGCGGCTGCGCAGTGCGGCCAAGTCGCGCCAGGAGCTGACCAAGGACGAGCGGCGGGAACTGGCCGATCATCCGGAAGCGCTGCCCGGCGCCTCCCCCGCCAAGACCATGCGCCAGGCGATCGTGCAGATCGTGATCGCCGACGTCTCCATGTCGCTGGACAACGTGCTGGCGGTCGCCGGCGCCGCCAGCGACCACACCGTCGTGCTGATCATCGGCCTGGTGCTGTCGGTCGGATTGATGGGCGCGGCGGCGACCGTGATCGCCAACCTGCTGAAACGCTACCACTGGATCGCCTATGTGGGCCTTGCCATCATCCTGTGGGTCGCGGTCGACATGATCTGGCGCGGCACTATGGAAGTCGCCACGCAAGTCGGCGATGTCGGGGCGCTGTTCTAGAAAGCGCGGCGCGCACCGCACTAGATGCGGGCGCGTCTACTCGTGCCGCCACATCCCGAGCGCGAGGTCGCTGTAGTCGGGATGCTCCGGCGTGATGTGGCCGTGGCGGATCAGGAAGTCGATCAGCACCAGCGCCACGTTGAACTTGAAATCCTCGCCGGCGGCCAGGATCTCCTCCACGTCGTCCAGCTCCACCAGGCGGAAGCTCGCGATCTCGCCGTCGTTATTGACCGGCTTGAAATCGGCCGGCAGCTCCAGATCGTAGACGAACATCGTGTCGTTGCGCAGCCAGCCCTGATGCTCCATGCGGTAGCGGATGGCGCCCACCGGCTTGGCGCGCGCGGCGAGGGCGGCGGGAATCGAGGCCTCCTCCTCGCATTCCTTGGCGAGACATTCCATCACGCCCATGCCGAGCGGAATGCCGCCCGCCACCAGGTGATCCAGCTTGCCGGGCTCGATCGGCCGATCGGCGGCGCGCTTGCCGATCCACAGTTTCAGCCGCCCGCCCTCGCGCACGAAGCCGTTCATGTGCACGCCATAGCCGTGCACGCCGAACATCGGCACGGCGGCGCGCTCCAGCCGCATCAAGGGCGCGGCGCCGAAGCGCGTCAGGACCGGGAACCATTCGTTGCGCCAGCCGGCAAACACGCCCGCTTCATAGAGGTCGCGCGCTACGTCGCCGATCGCGGCCGAGCGGTGATCGAAACTCGCGAGATGATCGCGCAGCCGCACGGTCTTTTCGTCGACCGCGAACACGGTCGGATAGTTGCCGAGCCGCGCGGCGACGTCGCGCCGCACCCAGCCCGCTTGATCGCCCGCGATCAGCCAGGGCAGGAACCTGCCCATGTCGGCATTCTGGCAGCGGTGGATGTGGTCGATCAGGCTCATCTGCGCACGAACGGTACTGGCCGGCGCAGACGCGCGATGACGTCGAGGTAGTCGGGGTCTTCCGACCCGACGCAGCCGAAGCGCACCAGCAGGTCGAGCTTTGCCAGCGCGGCATCGAACATGAAATCGTCCGCGTTGCGCAGATTGTCCTCCAGCCGGGCCAGCGACCAGAGCTGGAATTCCGCGACCTCGCCGTCGTCGTTGCGCGGCTGGAAATCCGCCGGCAGCTCGAGATCGAAGTTGAACTGGACGCCGATCCGGAGCCCTTCGGCAGCCTCGATCATCATCGTCGTCACGCTCGCGGAGCGCGCGCGCTCGGCCAAGGTCGGGCCGATGCAGGCTTCCTCCGCGCATTCCTTCAGCAGATTGTCGGCGATCGAGAGGCCATGCGGCAGGCCGCCGCCAACCACCAGGTCCAGCATGCCGGGATCGACATGCTTGGTCATGGCGCGGCGCGCCACCCAGACGTTCCAGTGGTGGCCGTCACGCACCAGGCCGTTGACGTTGATGCCGTAGGTCTGCAGCCCGAACAACGGCGTCGCCGCGCGCTCCATCAGCAGCAGCGGCGTCTCGCCATAGCGGCGATTGACGGGATAGAGCTCGCCTCGCCAGCCGGGAATGTGGCCGCCCTCATGCAGCTTCACCAGCACGTCCGC
>DASYRS010000358.1:0-6188 GCA_036004205.1 Dongiaceae bacterium | reverse complement strand
GCTTCTTCAGCCACTTGCGCAGATTGTTGTGGTTGCTGAGTGAGCCGTTGTGCACCAGGCACATGTCCGGCGCCGGCGTGAAGGGGTGCGAATGCTCGGTGGTGACGGCGCTTTCCGTCGCCATGCGGGTATGGCCGATGGCATGGGTGCCGGCCATCTTCTTGAGGCCGTATTTCTTGGCGACCGCGCCCGGCAGGCCCATGTCCTTGTAGACCTCCATCAGCTTGCCGTAGCCCATGATCCGCACATCGGTGCGGTTGGCATGCAGCCAGTCGATCACCTTTTGCTCGCTGGTTTCCGCGATCAGCAGCGCATGATTGCCCTTCCGGCTGATGTCGGTCTCGACATTCAGCGCGGCGCCCAGGTCACCCGCCAGCTTGCGCCAGGGATAGGCCTCATCGGCGTTGAAGAGAGTGAGCTTGCTGCGGCCCTCAGCGACCGGGCTGTGGTAGACCGCGATGCCGGCGCTGTCCGGCCCGCGCTCGCTCATGCCGACCAGCATGGTCTCGACATGGGCGCCGAGCTTGGATTGCAAAGCGGGGTTCTTCACGAACAAGCCGACGATACCGCACATGGCGCTTCACCCTTCCTCGAGGCACGGGAAATCCCGGCACGGCAACTGGAACCAAGATAGTGCCGGCCGGACCGCAAGGCAAGTATCGTGAAACTTTTTTAACTGTGGGTAAACGACCCCTGAAGGCCGGCTATTCGGTGCTGCGGGTGTAGCAGATGACCGACAGATAGCGGGCCGGCAGCTTGCGGAGCTCCTCCGGGCCATGGGGCACGTCGGCGTCGAAATAGAGGCTGTCTCCGGGCTGCAGCAGATAGGTCTTATCGCCATGGCGATAGCCGACTTCGCCTTCCAGCATGAACAGGAACTCGACGCCCTCATGCTGGAAGATGGGAAAGACGTCGGAATCCTTGCTGAGGGTGATGAGATAGGGCTCGACCGCTAGCATCCGGCTGAAGGAATGGCCCAGCAACTGGTATTGGTGGCCGGCGCGGGTGCCGCGGCGCTCGATCGGGAGCCCCTGGCCGGCTTTCACATAGGTCGCGCTGCGCTCTTCCTCGAACCGGCGGAAAAAGCTGGTCACCGGCACCTGCAGGGCGCGCGACAACTCGGTCAGGGTGGCGAGCGAGGGCGAAGTCTGGCCGTTCTCGATCTTCGACAGCATGCCGGCCGACATGTTCGCGGCCTGCGCGAGCTGCGTGACGGTCATGCTGAGCTGGTGGCGGAACGCCCGCACCTCGCGCCCGATCGCCGCTTCCAGCCGCGTCGCGCGCGAGGCGACGTGGTGCGGGTCCTGGAACTGCGCCGGCGCGTTATTACCACTCTTGGGGGCACCTGGCTTCTTGGCCGAAGCAGAAGCCGCACCGGATCGTTCGCCCCCCGACTTGCCGCCGAGCTTCGCTCCTCCGCGCCGCGTTTCCTTCATTCCTGCCTCATGCCGCGCCGACTCTGCAACGCACCATAACCCGGCGCTCCGGCGGCGTCATGGGACTTTCGAGGCGTCATCGCCTGCTGCCTAGAGATCGAGTTGGACAACCGATCCGGGATCGAGCACGTCCACGAAGGCAAAGAAGACGATGATCTTGTTGACGGTGACACCATCGTCGGACAGGGGAAGGAAGATGGTCTCCTCGGTCGCGTAGCGGCCGTTGGTCGCCGTGAAGGGAACCGGGTCCAGGACAGGCGCCTTGGTCGCGACCACCCGGTCATAGCAGCTCAGCGCATCCTCCACCGTCGGCCCAAAAAATCCCTCGATCACCGACTTGCCGGTCGGATCGTGGCCGCGCACCTGCACGTCCGCGGTGCCGACCAGGCGATAGACATAGCGCCGCTCGTCCGGCACCACGTCGACGATGGAGATGCAGGGCAGCAGGCGCGGCTGAATCTCCGCGGGATCCAGATCCGCGCGGCTCGGCATCAGCCGATCGCCGCATTTCCGCCGCCAGTATTCGTAGAGCGCCACGGTCTCCGGGCGGCACGTCGGCGGAAACTCCAATTGCCGCTGGTCAGCACCCATGCATTCCAATTCCCGACTCTTGTCGGAATAAATATAGCGCGATTCGTTTTCTATTGCTAAGCGACTGAATTGGTAAAGTAATCATACCACAAAAACGCGCGCTGATTGCGTGCGCATGACTTTTTCAAGTCGGCGTGGGCCGATCAGGGCTTATGCGCGGTGCCGTGCCTGAGGGCATCGCGGATCGCCTGTTCCGCATCCTTCCGCCGGATCGGCGGCATGTGCGAGAGGATCCTCGCCAGATGCTCGATGCCGGCTTCGCTCTGCGGGTCGGCGTCGGCGCCAAGGATGCCTTCGAACTCCGCCTCCAGCCACATCGCGTCCGCGCGCGATGGCGCGATGGAGAGATATTCGAGATGCCCGGTGCCGGCCGCATCCTCGCCGGTCACGATGATGCCGCGCCCTTCATGCGGGTCGAAGGCCAGCTTGCGCTCCTCGAGGATGCCGAACGCCTGATCGATCGAGACGGCGACCCTGCGGCCGTGCGACACCACCACCAGCTCGTCGCCATAGCGCGGCCCGGCCACCTTCTGCAGGATGTGATGGATATGCGAGCAGCCGCCGATCCGGCCGTTGAACTCGTTGACGATGACCCGGCCATCCGTCGTCACGATGCCGTCGATATTCACCAGGCCATCGTAGCCGAGATCGCAGCACAGCCGCGCCAGCTCGGTCGCGTCGGCGATGAAGGAGGCCAGCTGATAGGGCGGGACGGCGGACGGCATGATGAGGCCGCTCAGGATCGGGGCCTGCCGCACTTCACCGCAATTGAGGAAGGTGACGGCGTTGGACGCGGCATCCACCTTGAACTCTGCGGTGACGACGGCCGACACCGGGTAATAGACCTCGACGATCAGCGGCGCACGCTCGGCATAGGCCAGGCGCGTCCAGGCGATCCGCGACTGGTCGCGAATCTGCGAGGCGTCCTTGGCCACCAGCACCTCCGACGCGCCAGGGGCGCCATCGTTCCGGGCGCGGCTGACGATCAGGTTGCCGAAGCCGCCGCTATGCCGGTCCTGCTTGACGATGACCGCGCGGGTCACGTCGATCAGCGAAGCGATGCATTCCTCGAGCTGCCATTGGGTCGCGCACACCGCGCCCTCGGCGATCGAAACGCCCCGGCCGGCCGCGACGCTGCGGAACACGCGCTTGTCGTTCAGCAACTCGGCGCCGCCCTGTTTCACGAACGGGCGCACGTCGCGCTCGCCATCGAGGCCGAGGCGCGTCGCGAATTGCTGCGTGCTGCGCTCGTAGCAATAGGGATAGAGGCTCCAGTTGGCGGGATCGCCGATCAGGCGCGCCATCCGCTCGGCGAGGCCGGTATGCAGCAGCTCGTGCGCACGGATCGGCCGGCAATGGCCGCTGCCCCAGTCCGGCGTCAGGTACGTGACGGCGCCGGGCTCGTAGCCCATAGTGCGCGCGATATAGACCTTGAGCTGCGGCGACAGATCGCGCGGCAGCACGACGATGTCGCCCGCCTCCGCGAACCATGCCATGCGTCCGGCGGTGATGGAACTGGCGCGGCAGAAATCCGGCGTCAGCGCGCGCTCGTCCGCCATCATGCTTTCGTTGTCGATATTCGAAATGAGTATCCGAGGCATCGTTCCAACCGCTTCATGCTCGCCCGGATGACGCGGCAAAAGGCTGCGTTCCCCCGCAGCTCTTCAAATGCCTGCCGTCGCACGGACCCCCATCGATATGAACGATGATACAGCGCCCGATGGGGGACCTTGCCACTAAAATTTTATGCTTAAGCACGCCTCGTGCTTCAGGCGTAGGCCGATGGGTATAGAATCTTCTAAGCTCAGCTCGCCTTGCGGTCCTCGCGCGGCGATAAACCATAATGGCGTCTGTAAACCTTGGCGAAATGCGAGAGCGAAACGAAGCCGCAGGCGATGGCGACCTCGGCGACGGACAGATCGGTCTGCCGCAGCATGCGGCGCGCGCGCTCCAATCTTAACTGTACATAATATTGCGCCGGCGTGGCGCCGAGGTAACGCTTGCACAGCCGCTCGAGCTGGCGCTGCGAGACGCCGGTGCGGCGGGTCAGCTCGGAGAGCGGCACCGGCTCCTCGATCGCGGCCTCCATCAGCGACACTGCCTTCTGCACCACCGAGTTGGTGACGCCCATGCCCAGCAGCATGCGGCGCTGATCGTCGGCCGCGGCGCGGATGCCGCCATGCAGGAACTGGCCCGAAATCTGGCGCGCCAGCTCCTGCCCGTGATGGGCGCCGATCAGCTGCAGCATCATGTCGAGCGCGGCGGTGGCGCCGGCGCAGGTCAGGATGCTGCCATCCACCACGAACAGGTCGTTGCAGACGGCGATGTCGGGAAAGGCCTCGGCGAAGCTGTCGGCATAGTCCCAATGGACGGTGCAGCGCCGGTCGGTCAGCAGCCCGGCGCGCGCCAGCACGAAGCTGCCGGTGCTGACCGCGGCCAGCGCGACGTTGTTGCGGGCGAGGCGGCGCAGCACATCCTCGACCGGGCGGAAGCGGCGCTGCTCGGCATGGCTGGCAGCGCACACGACCACGAGGTCGAACTGGCCCTGCTCCAGGGCCGCGACCGGGGCCGCGGCGACGGTGATGCCGCTGTTGGATTCCACCATCCCGCCTTCGGACGCGAACAATTCCCAATCGTAGAAGTGGGAGCCGCTGAGGCGGTTGGCGCCGCGCACCGGCTCGATCACCGAGGCGAAGGACATCAGCGCGAAGCCGGGCACCAGGATGACCGCGACGCGGAACGGCGCGTTGTTGTTGGTGCGCGGCTTCAGGAAATCGGGCAGCAGGCCCGGCAACGCGCCGCGCTCCGCCGCTCTCGGCGCGTTGCCTGGATTGCGAGCCCGGGCCGGCGCCGCGACGTTCATGATTGCAGGGTCCGCAGGGCGGCCAGACCGACGATGCCGCCGTCATACTCGGCGATCGCATCCTCGATGCAGGTCCAGAGATATTCGGCCGAGGCGATATCCGCCAGCAGGTGATAGGCAACCGTGCTGCCCAGGTCGGCGCGGATGATGATGGCGCTCATCTTGGCGACCGAGGTCTGCGCGATGGTGCCGACCGGGCAGTGACGTGGGCTGAGGTCGACGCCGCAGATCTTGGCGAACATCTCGGGCGACTTCTCGCCGGTCACCATGAACCAGGCATGCGAATCCTGGCGCGGCGTCGGATAGCCCTGCTGCGGCCGCGGCGCCGAGGGCGCCCATTGCCAGGCAGTGTTGAGCTTGGCGATCAGCCGGCCGGTGCCTTGCAGCGAATCCAGTAGGAAGATTTCGGTCGGCGCGAGCCGCGCCGCCAGCTCGCCGTCGGTCTGGCGATAGGCCTTGTTGCTGTCGGCGCCGATGCTCAATCCCTGCGCGGTCAGCCACTCGACCGTGCCGCGGCCCTTGAAGCCGCCATGCGGCAGGACCGAGAGATCGGCGATGGCCATGCGCCGCGCCGTCGCGGTCTCGCTTTCGCCGCGCGCCGGATAGCGCATGGCGACGGCTCCGCCATTCACCTCCGCGAACTCGGCGCCGGAAGCGGCCAGCTTGCGATAGATGAAGCTGCGGCGCTTCAGCGTGGCGGGATCGAGATTGGTCAGGCTCGCCATCGCTCACATCTCCTGCCGCTTGTTATCGGGGTCGTAGAACGGATATTTCGTCACCACGCCCGTGATGCGACGCCCGCCGTCGATCTTGATCTCGAATTGCTGGCCGGGCTCGCTATCGCTCGGATGGACATAGGCAAGGCCCACCACCTTGTTCAGCGACGGCGAGCGCACGGCGGACGTCACCCGGCCGACGATCTCCTCGCCCTTCAGGACCAGGTGGCATTCCTCGGGGCAGGGGTCGCTGTCGTTCGCGAGCGTGAAGCCGACCAGCTTGCGGGTCAACGGCTTCTTGGCCTGGATCTCCGCCGAACGGCCGCCGACGAAGAACGGCTTGGTCTTCGCGACCGCCCAGGCCATGTCGGCCTCCCACACGCTGGTGAGGCCGTCGGTATCCTGGCTGACGATGATGTGGCCCTTCTCCAGGCGCAACGTGCGCTGCGCCTCGACGCCGAAGGGCCGGATGCTCTCCTGGCCGCCGGCCGCCATCAGCGCGTCCCACAAGGCTTCGCCCTGGCTCGCGGGCACATGCACTTCGTAACCCAGCTCGCCGACGAAGCCGACCCGCATGATGCG
>DASYRS010000357.1:0-3459 GCA_036004205.1 Dongiaceae bacterium | reverse complement strand
TCCGCCGTCGCCAGCGCCGGCATGGAGGCGGAGAACGCGGGGTCCGCGTCGGGGCTGTTCAACATGACCCGCAACCTGGGCGGCGCCATCGGCATCGCCGTGCTGCAGACCCTGATCACCAAGCGCGAGCAGTTCCATTCCAACGTGCTGATGAGCTCGGTCTCGAATTTCAACGAAGCGACCCGCCAGCGCATCGCCGACCTGACCCACTATTTCCTGACCCACGGGATCGCCGACGCCGCGACTGCCCAGCACGAAGCCATCGTCGCCATCGGCCGCGTGGTCCGGCGCCAGGCCTTCGTCATGAGCTACAGCGACGTCTTCCTGCTGATCGGCATCGGCCTGGTGATCGGCCTCGTCGCCGCCCTCGGCCTCAGGAAAGGCGCCGGCAGCGCGGCCGGCGCGCATTGAGAAGCGATCGCCCGATCCCTATGTTCTGAAGATTGCCAGCCCTGAGGACTGCCGCCATGCCGCATCTGTTCGACGAGTTCCGCCTGCGCGAGATCACGTTCCGCAACCGCATCGGCGTCTCGCCCATGTGCCAGTATTCCTCCCGCGAGGGCATGGCCAATGACTGGCATTTCGTCCATCTTGCGACCCGCGCGGTCGGCGGCGCCGGCCTGGTCTTCACCGAAGCGGCCGCGGTCACGCCAGAAGGACGCATCTCCCCACAGGATCTGGGTGTTTGGAGCGAACGGCATTTCGAACCGCTCGCCCGCGTCACCCACTTCATCGATCAGCAAGGCTCGATCGCCGGCATCCAGCTGGCGCATGCCGGGCGCAAGGCCAGCACGCACCGGCCGTGGTCCGGCCACGGCAAGATCGCCGAGAACGCCGGCGGCTGGAGCACGCTCGCGCCGAGCGCCGAGGCCTTTGCCGACGACTACCCGACGCCCGCGGCGCTGGCCATCGACGGCATCCGGTCGCTGCAGGATGCCTTCGCGAAGGCGGCCCAGCGTTCATTCCAGGCCGGCTTCCGGGTGATCGAGATTCACGCCGCTCACGGCTATCTGTTCCACGAGTTCCTGTCGCCGCTCAGCAATCATCGCACCGACCAGTACGGCGGCGCGTTCGAGAACCGCACGCGGTTCCTGCGCGACACCGTGGCCGCCGTCCGCGCCGTTCTGCCGGAGCGTTGCCCCTTGTTCGTGCGGATCTCTTGCACCGACTGGGTCGAAGGCGGCTGGGACATCGAACAGTCGATCGAGCTGGCCCGGCAGCTAAAGTCGCTCGGCGTCGATCTGGTGGATTGCTCCTCCGGCGGCAACGTCAAGGACGCGCAGATTCCCGTCGGCCCCGGCTACCAGACTCCGTTCGCCGCGCGCATCCGGCGCGAGGCCGGGATTCCGACCGCCGCCGTCGGCCTCATCACCGGCGCGGCGCAGGCCGACCACATCATCCGCGGCGGCGAGGCGGACATGGTGCTGCTCGCCCGCGAAGTCTTGCGATCGCCCTATTGGCCGCTGGAAGCCGCGCGCGAGCTCGGCCACGACGCCACCTGGCCCTCGCAATATCTCCGCGCCGCGCCCAAAGGCGCCTCCGGCCGCACGCCGGCACACGAGATCGACTAGAAGGACCGCCTGTCGCGGGTGCGGGCGCCGTCGGCGATGCGCTCCCGATAAATTTCCCCACTGCGGGCGGACTCGCGCCAGGCCCGGCCGAACGCGATCTTGTGCCATAGGCTGCCCTCGCCGATTTCGATCCGGCCGACGACCAGGTCGCTGCGATGCCGGCTAGCCTTTGCCGCGACGTTGCCGAGCGGGTCGATGAGTTGCGTCACCGGCCCCTGGAACGGATTGCGCGGCGTCACGAAACTGACCCAATAATTATTGCTGGCGGCATGGGCCTGCGCGGTGATGGCGAAGATGTCGTCCTGCTTGGCATCCTGCTCGTCGAGGCGCGAAGCGGTGAAGCTCGAGACCAGGACGGCATGCACGCCGAGCCGCCGGTATTCGTCGAACAGCTCCGGGAACCGCACCTCAATGCAGATCGCGCAGCCGAAGTGCACGCCGTTGATCTCGAAGGTCATCGGCTCAATGCCCGGCGTATACCAACCGGTGAGTTCGTTGTGGGAGCAGAAGCGCTTGTCGTAGCGCGTCCGCAGCGTTCCATCGGGCCCGATCAGATAGAGGCAATTGTGCGGCCGCCGCCCGTCTTCCAATGGATGGACGCTGCCCATCAGCACCCAAAGCCCGAGCTCACCGGCCAGCCATGCGATCCCGTCGGACGCCTGCCGGAGCCGCACCCAATCCTCCGCGCGCCACTGCTCAAACGGTGTCAGCACCTTCCGGCCATAGCCGGAGAGCGCCCCTTCCGTGAACTGCACCAGATCGGCGCCCATCGCCTTGGCCTTGCGCATCATCGCTTTGATGCGGCCGGCGTTGCGCGCGATGTCGACCCCGACCGGGGTCTGCGCAAGGGCGATGGTCACGGATTGCGATGCCGGAAAACCCATGGGAAGCGGCGCGCTACGCGACCGCCGCCGCGTCCTGCACCGCGCGGCGTAGCGCCGCGCGCGCCAGCAGGCGCGTCGAGTCGAGCGTCGGCAGGGGCGAATTCTCGTCATTGAGGATAAGCGGAAACTCGGTGCAGCCGAGGATGGCGGCGTCGCACGCTTGTTCTTTCATCCGGCCGATCATGCGCTGCAAATAGACGACCGCCTCCGGCTTGAAGACGTTCCGGTTCAGCTCGTCGAAAATGATGCGGCTGCATTCGGCGCGCTCGGCTGGGCTCGGTCGCACGCTGTCGAGCCCGCGCGCCGCCAGCCTTTCCGGATAGATCTCGCTCTCCACCAGCGTGCGCGTTCCGGTGATGGCAAGGCGCTTCAACCCTCGGGCGGCGGCTTCGTCGGCGACCGCGTCCGCGATATGCAGCCATGGCAGCGGCGAGCGCGGCTCCACATGGGGCATCGCCTCATGCGGCGTATTGGCCGGGCAGATCAGGAAGTCCGCGCCCATCTTCGCCAGCTTCTCGGCGGAACCGAGCATCAGGGCGGCGACGCCCTGCCAGTCGCCGCGGTCGAAGCACGCCTTGTAGTCCGCAAAGGAGAACCCGTGCAGCGAGACCTCGGGATGAGCGTGGGGGCCGAGCAACCCGGCGCCTTCGACGCAGATCGTGCGATAGCACAAGGCCGCCCCTTCGGTGGAGCAGGCGACGATGCCGATATGCCGGGTCGCTGGCTTCACCGCTGCGTCCTCGCGGGCCGGGCCGCATCTGTTGCGCGCTGCAACGCCGCGCTTGCCAGCAGGCGGGTGGAATCGAGCGTCGGCAGCGGCGAGTTCGCGTCGCTGATGATCAACGGGATCTCCGTGCAGCCGAGGATGATGGCATCGCAGCCCTCCTCCTTCATCCGCCCGATGACGCGCCGGAAATAGCCGACGGAGTCCGGCTTGACCACGCCATAGACCAGCTCTTCCATGATGATGCGGTTGGTCTCGGCGCGTTCGGCCTCGGTCGGGC